>JBDLIO010000054.1:0-8625 GCA_039714865.1 Acidobacteriota bacterium
CTATCGCCACCACGATGTACAGGGCTCTCACGACCGCTCTGTGACTGGAATTGGAATCATGGGTCAAAGACATCTACGGCCTCCTGGTCTCACCAAGCGCAACAGGATATTCGGTCCAACGATTCCGAATCGTGTCGGTTGTCACCGTTCGATCGTGATGCTCTCCATCTTGACTGGAGTGATCGGCCGGTCGCCGGCGTTGGTCGGTGTTCCTTCAATTGCCTGCAGGACGTCCATGCCTTCAATCACGCGGCCGAAGACCGGGTGTTTGGACGGGCCGGGAGAGAACCAATCCAGGAAGTGGTTGTGGACCGTGTTGATGAAGAACTGCGATCCTCCGGAGTTCGGGCGGCCGGTGTTGGCCATCGACAGGGTGCCCGGCTCGTTGGAAATCTGGGCGTTTCCCGGGTGCTCGTCGGCGATCGTGCCGTGCGGAGGGCCTCCGGTGCCGCATCGGGGATCGGTGGGGTCGGAACTGTGGGGGCACCCGAACTGCGCCATGAAACCCTGGATCACGCGGTGAAAATGGAGACCGTCGTAAAAACCCGACTCAGCGAGGTCGATGAAATTCTGAGCGGTGATCGGCATCTCATCGAGGAAGATCTCCGTCTTGAATGTACCGAGCGAGGTGGTGAAGGTTGCGATTGGATTGGCCATGAGTCGTCCTTTCGGTTCAGTTACTGTAGCGGAGGAAGGTATCACAGGGGCGGTCTGCAGGAAAATGACAAGGAGCAGTGAAGCCGAAGAAATTCGGAAGCGGGAACGGGACCGGGCTCGGGTAGAAGAAAGCGGTATCATCCATTGTGGAGGCGAGATGGTGAGATTGATCGTTCTGGTTTCATTGTTTGCGGCGTTGTCTGGGTCAGTCGGGGCGGCCGACTCGTTACCGGATGCTCAGGCCGCAGAGCCTGACCAGGGGCGGAATTTTTTGTGGCGGGCGATGGGCTCGAATGGGACCGAGGTCTTTTTGTTGGGTTCGATCCACGCGCTGCCGGAGGATGCCTATCCTCTTGCCGTCGAGATCGACGAGGCCTTCGCGTCGGCACACAGTGTCTATTTCGAGGTTGACATGGAGGACACATCGGCCCTCGGAGGCCGAATGATGGCGGTTGGCGCCCTGCCGCCCGAAAAGCGACTGAGTGACGTTCTGGATTCCGAAACGCGGGATCTTCTCGAAGCCTACCTCGAGAAATCGGGTCTGTCCTTTGGCACAGTCGAGGCAATGAAGCCGTGGATGGCGGCGCTGGTGTTGACATCGATCGAGTTGATGAAGGCGGGATTCTCGGCCGATGCCGGCCTGGACCTCCACCTGGCCGGGCGGGCACATCAAGAGGGAAAAGAAGTTGGGGCCTTCGAGACCGCCGACTATCAGATTGCACTCTTCTCCGAGATGGATGAGGACTCGAGCCGGGCTTTTCTCAGGTACAGCCTCAAGGATATGGACAATGTCGTAAGCCAACTGGAGTCCTTGACCGAAGCGTGGAAGAGGGGGAATGTCGCTGAACTTTCAGTGCTCTTGACCGAGTCCTTTTCCGACGAACCGGAGTTGTTCGAACGTTTGGTCACTGTTCGAAACCTGGCATGGCTGCCTCGGGTCGAGGAACTCCTGAAAGGTGACGCCACTGCGATGGTCGTCGTCGGCGCCTTGCACCTGGTTGGACCGGGAGGGCTTATCGAGATGCTTCGGGATCAGGGGTATCGGGTTGAGCAGCTCTAGGAAATCTGAGGACGAGCGAACGGTTGGCCACCCGGGTTCCACCGCAGCGGTTCGGCTGGGCAGGAGGATTCGCCGCCGCTGGCGCTGCCTGAGCCGTCGCTGGTCGCATCACGGGGTCCACTTCGTCTACGGTTCGGGCTACGTGCATCCGGTGTCCGGCGTGCCGATGGACCCTGCCCGCGGCGAGAGGATCCTGGCCTTCCTGAGCGAAGAAGGGCTGATCGATCGGGAGGATCTGGTCGCCCCGAGAGAGGTTTCCATTCGAAATCTCTTGAGAGTTCACACACCCGATTACCTCGATGCGTTGCAGCGCACCGAAACCCTGCTTCGGATTCTCGGTGTTCCGGTCGATGACCACTCCGCCCAGAAGGTTGTCGGTTCGCAGAGATTGATGGCCGGCGGCACGCTTCAGGCTTCACGGTTGGCTCGGCGGGGCCGCGGCGTTGTCGTCAACCTCGGTGGGGGCCTGCATCACGCCCACCGGGATTCGGGCATGGCATTTTGTGTATTCAACGACATTGCCGTCGCCGTCGCCCGGCTGCGGACTCACGGTTTTGGGGGACCTGTCCTGATCGTTGATCTGGACATGCACGACGGCAACGGAACTCGGAGCATATTTGCCCACGACCCATCGGTCCACACCTACTCCATCCACAACGAACACTGGGGCGAGACCGACGTCACGGAGTCGACATCTATCGCCCTTGGAAGCGGCGTCGGGGATGAACAGCTGCTGGGCACGCTGGTGAAGACGCTGCCGCCGATCGTCGAGAGCGTCGAGCCGGAGATGGTGTTCTACATCGCGGGAACCGATGCCTCAGCGGATGACCCCCTGGGAAACTGGGATCTCTCGGCCGAAGGCATGTTGAGCCGGGACCAGTTTGTCTTCACTCTGTTCCGTCGCCGCCCGAAACCGGTCCCGATGGTCGTCCTGCTGGGTGGTGGGTATGGCGAGCGCAGTTGGAGGTACTCGGCTCGATTTCTGTCGCTGGTCCTTCGCGGCCGGGCGATCGAGCCGCCCCTGACCGAGGAAATGACCCTGACCCGGTTCCGTGCGATTACCGGAACCTTGGATCCGGCCAGTCTGACTGCCGAACCGGGGGACTTCAGCTGGCGCCTGACCGAGGACGATCTTGTCGGCATCGTGCCGGGCGGCCCGCGGAAGACCCGATTCTTGAGCTATTTTTCGACACATGGGGTTGAACTGGCCCTGGAGCGCTATGGCGTGCTCAACAGACTTCGGCTGCTGGGGTTCGAACATCCCACGATTGACCTGGACCTCGATGAGGGCATCGGAGAGACCCTGAGGATTTGGGCGCGGCCCGATCGAAAGGAACTGGTGGTGGAGCTGAGGTTGGACCGGAGTCGGCGGGCGGTTGCCGGCTTTGAGGTGCTCACTGTCGAATGGTTGCTCCTGCAGAACCCAAGGGCCAAGTTCGGGCCGTTCAGACGGCCGCTTCCAGGGCAGAAACACCCGGGCCTGGGTCTATTGAAGGAGATCTTCGGCTTCGAGGTGATGGTGTGCGAGATACTGTCCCTTGACGGGATTTTCTTTGTGCCGTCAAGTTACCATGTGGCGGCCCAGAGTCGGCGGGTCGTGTATTTCCTCGAGCCGCGGGACGAGGCCTTGTTCGAAGGCCTTCAGGATCTGTTGGGGAACATGCCCCTGGCCGAGGCCAGCAGTGCGGTTGCCGAGGGACGGGTTCGAGACGCCGAGGGTGAGGTCTTTGAGTGGGAGGGGCTGCCGATGGTTCTGCCGGTGTCCGAAATGCTGAAGGAACGGGTTTCGGGTCCGACCTATCAGGCTGACGTCGAGGCGGCGGCGGACGATTTTCGATTTGAGTTGGATTCGGCGGAGGAATGATGATGAAGAAGACATGGCAAACGGCCCTGGTCGTCGGCGCCTCTTCGGGCATCGGGGCTGCCCTGGTCAAGCGGCTGGCCGCCCAAGGGTGCCGGGTGGCGGCGGTGGCCAGGCGATCCGAAGAGTTGGAAAACCTGGCGGTGTGGGCCGGGTCGGTCGGCGGGGGCGGGGAAGTGCGGCCCTACCTCGCTGACGTCCGAGAGCCCCAGTCGGTTCCGGAGCTTTTTGAGACCATCACCGGCGATCTTGGCGGTCTCGACCTTGTCATCTATGCCGCGGGTGTAATGCTCCCGGTCCAGTTCGAGGAGTACGACACGGCCAAGGACCTGGAGATGGTGCAGACCAACCTCTCCGGCGCCGTCGCCTGGCTCAATCCGGCGGCGCAGCGTTTCGCCCGCTTGAAGAGAGGGACCATCGTCGGCATCGGGTCGGTCGCGGGCGATCGGGGGCGGTCCGGTTCTCCGGTCTACAACACCTCCAAGGCCGGGTTGCATACCTACCTCGAGGCCCTCCGAAATCGAGTGGCACGGTACGGCGTCAAGGTCGTGACCATCAAGCCGGGGTTTGTCGACACGGCGATGACCAAGGGATTGCCGGGCCTTTTCTGGTTGATTTCCGCCGACCGGGCCGCCGAGATCATCCTGACGAAGGCCCGCAAGGGTGCAGTGACCGCCTATGTTCCGGCGCGCTGGCGGCTGGTCATGCTGATCATTCGGTCGATTCCGTCCTTCATCTTCCGTCGGTTGAAGGTCTGAGATGCTGTCGGCCGATCGACTGGAGTGGGTTGGGGGTTGGGGCGAAGTCCTCGGTGGGGCAGGTTATGTCTTCCGGCCGTCGACTCTTCAAGGTATTCGGGCGGCCTTTGGGGAAGCCCGGGCCGGGGGTGTCCCGGTGGCATTGCGGGGCGCCGGTTGCAGCTACGGGGATGCGGCCTTGCGGGCCGAGAGCGTCGTGCTGGATCTCAGCCGAATGGACCGGATCCTGTCCTGGGATGCCGACGCCGGCATCATCGAAGTCGAACCCGGGGTGACTGTTCGCCGCCTCTGGCGCTATGTGCTGGGGGACGGCTGGTGGCCGCCGGTCGTGACGGGCACGATGGAGACCTCGGTCGGCGGGTGTCTTGGCATGAACGTGCACGGCAAGAACAACTGGGCCCGAGGCACCTTCGGTGAGCACTGCCTCGAATTCGATCTGATGACGGCGGACGGAGTCTTACGGACCGTACGCAGGGACGAGGATCGTGAACTCTTCAACGCGGTTGTCGGGAGTTTCGGCATGCTGGGGGTCGTCACCCGGGCACGAATTCAGATGAAAAGGGTGAACTCCGGCCTGATTGAGGCCAAGGCGGTCTCGGCGCCCGATCTCGAAACCCTGTTGCGTCTGACCGACGAAGCCAAGGACCGGTGGGAGTACGTCGTCGGCTGGATCGACGCCTTTGCCAAGGGGCGGAAACTGGGACGGGGGCTGCTGCACTTCGCACGACATTTGGAACCAGGGGAGGATGCCGAGCCTGCACAGACCCTCAGGGCCGAGGCCCAGGATCTTCCTGAAGATGTGTTGATGGTGCCCAAATCGGCGATGTGGCGGCTGCTCAAGCCTTTCACCAATCGCTCAGGCATGAAGTGGATCAACCGGTTGAAATACCTCAGCGGGGCGACCCTGGGGGAGGGGGCGATCTACCGCCAGACCTTTGCCGAGTTCTCCTTCCTGCTGGACTACGTACCCAACTGGAAGAGAATCTACCGCCCGGGCGGACTGATCCAGCACCAGAGTTTCGTGCCCGTCGATCACGCAGAGACCGTCTTTCGGAGGCAGTTGGAAGCCTGTCAAAAGGCCCGTCAGCCGTCCTTCCTCGGAGTGCTCAAGCGGCACCGTCCGGACGATTTCCTGATGGGTCACGGACTGGACGGATTTTCGTTGGCTCTGGATTTTCCGGTGCATGCCCGGCGAAGAGACCGATTATGGGGCCTTGTACGTACGATGGCCGAGGACGTCGTTGATGCTGGAGGACGCTTCTATGCCGCCAAAGACGCTGCCATTCCCGGCGAAGTCTATCGAGCCTCGTTCCGGGAGGGTGAGATCGAGCGGCTTCTTGCCCTCAAGGCCGAGTTGGATCCCGGCACGGTCCTGCGCACCGCCCTCGGCGACCGTTTGTTGGGGAATTGAAGTTGAAGAGGTTCGTTGGTCTTGGGATAGGGGTCGCACTCGGTGTTGCCGTCCTGGGTCAGGCTGCCGATCAGCCCCTGCTCTTTCATGCGGAAGCCGCCAACAAACACCGTGTCCTGTGGACCGAAGGTGCAGACCAACCGTTCAACCCGGCTTCGGTCCTCAAAGTGGCGACGTCGCTGCTGGCACTGAAGAGCCTGGGTCCCGACTATCGTTTTGTCACGGATTTCGCCTGCAAGGGGCAATGCACGATTGAAAATGGACGGCTGCAGGGCGATCTGGTGATTGTCGGGGGCGGAGATCCTGATTTCCAGGCTGAGAATGCCTGGCTGGTGGCGCATGAACTCTCAATAATCGGTATCACCGGAGTTACGGGAGACCTGGTCATCGATGGCGTGTTTTACCAAGGATGGGAACACGGAATCGAAAAACGGCAGACCGATCCCCACAAACGGGCCCGGTTGATGGGCGGGCGTTTTCTGCAGGCTCTGGATGTCACGCAGTGGGACCGGACCCTTCATGCAACGTGGGAGGATGCAGCGCCGCGGCATGGATGGCCCATGGACTCGGAGCCGACGATGACCTTTGGCGGCGCCGTCCGGACGAGCCGAGATGAGGGCGGGGTCTTTCATCCGCTGGTCCGGCATCGATCCAACCCTTTGAGACTGATCCTCGGACGCTTCAACATCTTTTCCAACAACGACATCATCAGGGTCGCGGATCCGATCGGCGGACCTCCGGCAATCGCGGCTCTGCTCGAAGAGATCGCAGGTGAGTTACCTGGGGAAATCAAGGTTTCGACCGCCTCGGGAGAGAGGGTCAACCGCATGACCGCCCGACAAGTTGTTCGACTGCTCTGGGCTTTCGATGAGAAATGCCGGGATCTGGGGCTGAATGCCTCGGAGATCCTGCCGGTGCCGGGCTGCGTGCCGGGATCCCTGCCGAGAATGTTCCCTCGATTGGCTTCCGGAGAGAACGCCCGCACGGCCGTCGTCAAGAGCGGCACACTGACGAATACCGACGGTGGGGTTGCCGTTTTGGCCGGTTTCTTTCGCACACTCAAGGGGGAGACGGTGGCTTTTTGCGTTGCCGCGCCCCACGCCGGTGGCCGGCTGAAGCACTTTCGGTTGGCCGAACAAGAATGGTTGCTCGACCTGATGGGCTCGGTCGGAGGGGCCGATCGTCGAAACTGTGGGACTCCGCTGCCCTTTTCAGATACGATGGCCGACACTCGGGTCACCCGCCATTCGGGGGCCGATCAAAAAATTGGAGAATCGAATGCTGCGAAATGAAGTCGAGAGAATATGGCCTGAACTGGAATGGATCGAAGATCAGGATTTGCGGAAGCGCACGACCGACTGCTGGGTCAGGGCCTTCGAGCTGTCGCCGTTGGAACCGGCGGATCTCGAAGCGATCCCTTTCACCCTCAAGGTGCCCGACTGCCCGGTGACCTTCATGGCACACAAACGCCTGGTGGTCCACGTGTCACGGGATGCGGCGGGCAAGACCACAGAGTTCTGCGGCGAAGCCCTGCCGATCGACATGGACACCGTGATCGCCGGGGCGATTCTGGCAGATGTCGGTAAACTTCTGGAGTACGAGAGTGCTCCCGAGGGCGGCACCCGTCAGAGCGCCCGCGGCAAGTACCTGCGCCATCCCTTCACCGGGGTCTCCCTGGCGATGGAGTGCGGCCTGCCTGATGCCGTCACCCACATCATCGCCACTCACGCCGGCGAGGGCAACATGGTCGCCCGGACCACCGAGGCATGGATCGTGCACCACGCGGATTTCATGACCTACGAGCCGTTTGTGAAGAGGTTGGAACTGTAGAGAGCCGGAGACCGCGTCCGCGTCGGCGTCCGGGAACCGCGACCGCGTCGGCAAACCGCGACGGCGTCCGGAAGCGGCTGCGGCCCCGGATGACGGACGCGGCCTCCCGGTTCCGGCTCCGGTGTGTGGTGACCCGTTCATGGTTCCCCCCTGTTCGTTCATTGAGTAACTGGTGATAGCCGGTGGACCAACCGTGGTCAAGGACAAGCCTCCCTTCGGTCGGTCGCTTCGCGATCCCTGACAACGGTTGTCTCCACCAGCTTGGGGGGGCGCATGAACGAACAGGAAGAAACCATGTCCAATGCGCTCCCAAGCAACTCCCTCGACGTCATTCCTATCGCGCTCGAGGCGGCCGGCAATGCCATTGGGCTCGTGATTCGGGTTCCGGCACCGTTGAAATCAATCGCCGATCAGGTCATTCGATCAGCGTCATCGGTTCCCGCCAATCTCTCGGAAGGGCATGGGCGTAAAGGCCGAGACCGAATGCATCATTGGCGGATTGCCTTCGGGTCAGCCAAAGAGGTTGATTGTCACCTGAGGCTTCTTGTTCACGCTGGGGCGATCGACACCGTCAAAGCCCGCAAAACACTCGATCTCTTCGACCGGGTTCGGGCGATGACTTGGCGATTGCTGCATCCGTGACCGCAACCGGGTAGGCGAACCGCGTCCGCGTCGGCGTCTGGGAACCGCAAACCGTGGCGGGGACAGCAAACCGCGTCGGCAATCCGCTGCGGAATCCAGAGGTGCGCTCGGGCCTCGCGGTGGGAGCGCGGGCGTCCCCGCCCGCATCGTGACGTCGAGAACAGAACCCCCCCCACCAGTCACCGCAAACGCGTCGGCAATCCGCGGCCGCTGAATCTACCCCTGCCCCTGGCTCCGGACGCCGGTCCCCGGCCAGACCCCGAACCCCGCGACTCTGAAGTGGTTGTCGAATGTGAAGGCCCTCGAGATGCCGGAGTGCTTCATGACCGCAAATGAGAGGCATTCGGTGAAGCTGAAAGGCTCATCTGCGAACTGCTCGAGCAGATCGATAGCGCGCATTTCATCT
>JBDLIO010000055.1:0-8624 GCA_039714865.1 Acidobacteriota bacterium
TCGTGGGCCCAACGTTGCGCAGTTCGAGCCCGGCGAAAGTCGAGGCCGCCATCAAACGGTCGTCCTCGTTTTTGGTGTCCTGTCCTGTACCCGCAGCTGCCGCTGCACCGAGACTCAGGATGAGCGTTGCAACGATAAGGGCATAACGTTTCATGGGACAACCTCCGGCGATGTCGGTCATTGAAGTAGAAACTCAACGGATCGGAGGGTTGCGTTCGGGAAGTCAATCCCTCCGCCTTCGGAATGTATCACGGTATGCCGAAGAGGTTTCCCAATATTTCGCAGAATGGCATCGGCGGTCTCTCACTCAATCCCCAGTTCATGACGACCTCGCAGGATGAGTACCATTTTGATTCCTTTTTCACCATTCAGCCCTCAATCACCCCGGTCGCCAATTGCGAATTGACGACCACGAAATCGAACCCTGCGGCAGCCTTGATTTCGGACAGGCTTTGCCCTTCGGCCATCGGATACAGCCGGGCGTTGAACACCGTCTGGAACGGCCGTGAGGTGTAGAGATGGTCCGTCACCCTGGCGGCGGTTGGAATCTTCATGATGCCGGCCAACATGGTGTGGTGAAAAATCAAGGCGACCTTGACCTCTTTGTGCGATATCTCAGGCAGTACCGGTGCTCGGCCACCCGCAACCCACAAGGTCGCTGCCCTGTTCAAGCCGAAAAACGGCGTCCGGCCGAGCGCGCTCTTTGGGTCTGGAGGATCGTCGTGGCCCGGAGGGAACAGGCGGACGTCGGTCAGGGGAACGAAGTCCTTCTTGTCTGTATTCAGGAGGTCCGCCGTCGTCTTGTCCGGCACCAGGTGCATGTTGGCGTACAGCCGATAATCCAGGGTGCAGGCCAAGACCGCAAAGCTCTCTCTGGGTTGCTTGTAGATCTCCACGGGGCCCCTCCCAGCTACATCTCCCGCTCATCGTAGGTTCTCGAGGCATGATACCCAATCTCACTCAAACTCAGCAATTCCTGGAGCATTGGCTACCACGCCGTTCGCTGATCCCGGTTCCCCAAATGCCAAGGCTTCAGGAATTGTTTGGGATGGCAAAGAGGCTGAATTGTCCCCCAAAGGGCACCATGACGATGCGCCCGGCGCCATCCAGGTCGGCGTTGGCGGGATAGGGCTGATCGGAACCCAGCCGGAAAGCCCTGAATCCGAAGGGCACCTCGGCGCCTTCCGGGGCCAGCCAGTCGGGGATGACCAGGTCCCATCGCTCTTCATCCTCGGGAACCGTCCTCATTTCGACCTCATCGGCCGCAAGGGTGCCGAATTCCACCCGCTGCTCGACCAACCGCTCGGCATCATCAATTGCTTCCTCGAGAATCTGCTCGAGAAAGGCCCTCGCTGTCTCAGGTTCCTCGATACCCCGAACCTCCGCTTCGACCAGGAGTTGGTATTTCTCGGCATCGATCTCCTCGGATGCCGTCACATCCACCTGGAATGTCTGCCCGCCATCCTCGGTCTCGACGTCGAAGGACGTGCCGTACACCATGTCCCGGACCACCAAGGCCAGAAAGACCTCCTCGACCGTCGATGCCGGAAACGCCACTTCGAATGATGCCAGCCACGGTTCCATATCAGTCCTCCTTGCGGCCGAAGAGTGCCGCCACCACAATTCCCAATCCATAGAGCAACATCATCGGCACCGCAAACACCGACTGCGTCGCGATGTCCGGGGTCGGAGTGATGATCGCCGCGACAACGAAGATCACCAGAATCGCCCACTTGTACCACCGTACCAGCTGCCGCGCACTGACAATACCGAGGCGGGCAAGAAAAAAGATCAGCATCGGGATCTCAAAAACCAACCCCAGCCCGAGGAGTATCTTCGACATCATCGAAAAATAGGTCTGGATCGTCACGACCTGTTTGAAGCCCTCTCCGACACCCAGCAGGAACTTGACGACCATGGGGAAGGCGATCAGGTACCCGAAATACCCTCCCGCGACGAAGAAAAGCGATGTGAAGAAGATAAATGGCAGGGCCAGGTTGCGCTCGGAATCGTACAGGCCAGGCCGGATGAAAAGCCATACCTGGAGCAGTATGACCGGGGCCGCGAGGAAGATCCCCGCCAACAGGGCCACCTTGATATACAGCATGAAGGGCCCGGAGAGATCGGTGAAGGCCAACTGCTCGCCCGGGGGCAGTGCCTGGAGGATCGGCTGCTCGAGCCACCCGAAGATAGTGGGCGCAAAATACCAGGAACCCAGGAAACCAAAGAAAATGGCAGCCGCAGAGATCGTCAACCGCTTCCGAAGCTCGTCCAGGTGTTCGAGGAGGGACATGCGATCCAGTCCCCGGTCGGCGCCTGATTCGATTTCGGGGACGCTGTCCTCAGAGCCGCCGGTCACGAATCCTCCGTCGTTTTCACCACGCTGTCCTGAATGGAGGTAATTTCCTTGCCGATGTCCCGGACTTCTTCCAGGCCCTTTTTCATCTCCATCAGGTCGGCGCCGGCAACCTCGTCCTCGATGGTCCGCTTGAACTCGTTGGATGCACGGCGAAACTCGCCCAGCGCCTTCCCTATAGACTTCCCGATCTGCGGCATCTGGCGCGGCCCGAAGAGGAGCAGGGCCACGACGAAGATCATCACCATTTCCGGGACACCAAGAGAACCAAACAAAATCGCCTCCGTCCAACAGTATACCGATATTTGATACTCGAAACTGGAAACTGGAAACTGGACTCCACGCTTGAACGGTATCGATGGAGCCCAACTTCTCAGTCCGTATTTACTCCCTCTTTGTGCCCAAAAAAGCAGAGGAAATCACCTTCCGGAAATATCCAGCCCTGCGGGGATCTTGTAGAGTAAAGAATGGATTGAAGGAGTACGCTTGATGATGATCAAATTGACGACGCGGAAACTGACGATTGTGGCCTTGGCCGTTGTGATCATCGGCGGTGCCGCCGGCGCCCTTTTCGGCAACAGCACCATCCCGGACGATGAGAAGAAATTGATCGAGAGAGCCTCCAAGATCACCGCAGAACTGCTCGAATGGCTCCCTGAGGACACCGTGCCGTCAGACGTCGTATACGACGGAATCGGAGGAATGCTCGAAGTTCTCGATCCGCACTCCAACTTCCTCGACCCCCGCAGCTACCAAAAGATGAGAGAGCGCCAGGAGGGATCCTTCTTCGGCGTCGGCATCATTATTTCCCGCCGGAATGGTCAGGTAACGGTGATCGCCCCGATGGCCGGCACACCGGCCGCCCAGAAGGGCCTGCGAGCCGGGGACGTCATCGCCGGCGTTGACGGCCAGGACGCAACCGAGATCACCGTCGACGAGGTTGTCGACATGGTGCGAGGACCTGAAGGCTCACCCGTCACGCTGACGATCAGGCGGCCCGGCATGGCCGAGCCGTTCGACGTCGAGATCATCAGGGCCCGCATCCCGACCAACTCGGTCCGATTCGCCTTCATGATCCAACCCGGAGTCGGCTATATCCGATTGGGCGAGTTTTCCAACACCTCGACCCGTGAGGTCAAGGAAGCGCTGGCTGAACTGGAAGATGAGGGTATGGAAAAACTGATATTCGACCTGAGAAACAACCCGGGCGGCGCCCTCGATGCGGCCATCGGGGTCTCCGACGTCTTCCTGACCAAGGGGCAGCTGATCGTTTCGACCAAGGGGCGCACCGAGGACAGCACCACGAGGATCGAGGCGCCGGGGCACGGCCCCGGATTCCAGGGTCCGGTGGTCATCCTGGTCAACGAGGGCTCTGCTTCGGCGTCCGAAATCGTTGCAGGAGCAGTCCAGGACCACGACCGGGGCATCGTCCTTGGCGGGGTTACCTGGGGAAAAGGTCTGGTGCAGACGGTTTTCAGCGTCCGGGACGGCGGCCTGGCGTTAACAACCGCCAGATACTACACGCCATCGGGGCGTTGCATCCAAAGGGATTACGAGAGCTTCATCGACTACATCACTCACCGCAACGGCAACGGGGACGACGCTGAAGAACGTGAAGTTTACGAAACTGATGCCGGTCGCACGGTGCTCGGCGGTGGCGGCATTACTCCCGACGTCACGGTCACCAACCGTGAACTCTCGGCGCCAATCGTCAGGCTGTATGGAAACTCGGCCTTTTTCCGTTATGGCGTCGAACTCCTCAAGGACATCCCGGAATCCGGCCAACAGGCCTTTGGGGAGAGCTTCGACCCAGATGAAGGCGCCCTGGATCTTTTCCTCCAGTGGGTCGAGGACGAAGAAATCCTGGACGCAGAGGCTCTGGCAACACTTCAAGAAGACCCTCTCGCCTTGGGCGACATTTCGCGGGCCCTGACCATCGAGATCCTCAACGCCACCTCGGGTCTGGAAGCCGGCTACCGCCACGCCCTCAAGGCCGACGATCAGTTCAAGCAAGCGATCGACCACCTCGAGGACGCTGCCGACCTCTGGGAGGCGTTGGGGGGCAATTCGTAGAACGAGGGCATGGGCCCTTCGGGCCCGGGCTCAAGCATCCTCCCACAACAACGTCACCGGGCCTGAGTTGACCAACTCGACATCCATCATCGCCCCGAAGACCCCGGTCTCGACGTGCACGTCCTCGGCCCTCAAGAGACCAACGAATTCATCAAACAGGGGCTCGGCCTCGTCACCCGGCATCGCCCGGTCGAACCCCGGCCTCCTGCCCTTCTTGATCGAAGCCGCCAGGGTGAACTGGGAAACTGCCAGAACCGAGCCGCCGACCTCGTCGAGCCCGAGATTCATCTTGCCCACGCTGTCCTCGAACACCCGCAATGAGGCAACTCTTGCGGCCGCCTTCCGGACGTTCTCGGTTGTGTCCCCTCTCTCGAGTCCCACCAGAACGAGGAAACCCAATCCGATCTCACCAACCGTGCGGCCCTCGACCCTGACTGCCGCCCGGCTGACCCGTTGAATCACCAACTTCATGAGCCCACGATATCCGATTCCGGCAGACGCCGTCTGGGACGCCGCCTATTCGAGGAGCCGGCGCCGGGCTTCCATTGTCGCCGGATGCTCCTCGCCCAGCGTGGTCGAGTATGTCTCGGCGACCCGCTCGGCGAGGGCGCGGGCCTCACCCTCGCGGCCCAAACCCTCGAGAGCCCGAACTTTCTCCGTCGCTGCCTGGAGCACTGCGGAGTGTTCCGCACCAAGCGACCGGCTGCCCGCCTCCATGGCACGAGTGCACAGGGCGAGAGCTTCGCCGTACCTTCCCTGCTCGTTACGGATGTGGGCCATGGTCGTCAGACTCTGCAGTGTGTCGGGATGTTCCTCGCCGCGAACCCGAAGCTGCGCTTCCAGGATCTCGTCGAGCAACGCTTCGGCGGCCGGCAGATTTCCCTGCATCGACCATAGCTCGGCAAGCCCGGCGGCGGTCTTGAGCGTTTCCCCGTCCTCATCGCCGTACTCCTGCCGTTGGGCTTTCCAGGTTCTGAGGTAGAGCGCCATCGCCTCGTCGTACCGATGCTGTGCCCGCAGCACATCTGCCAGGTAGCTCCTGGAGAAGAACAGTGATCTCTTCTCGCCCGGCTGTTGCTCTCGGGCTGCGATGGCTCGGAGAAGCTGTGTCTCCGCCTCCTCGTATCGGCCGAGTTGGGCGAGAGTGACACCGAGGTTGTGGACCGACATGATCGTCTGATCATGCACTTCACCCAGGACTCGGGTTCGGCCGGCCACGACCTCGCGCAGCTGAACCTCGGCCTCGGCGTAACGCCCGAGCTCGGTGTAGGCTGCGCTCAGATTATTGGCCAGCATCAGGGTGTCCGGGTGGTTCTCTCCCAAAGTTCGCCGACGAACGGCCAGGCCCTCCTCGAAAAGCAACGCCGCCTCCGAGTAACTGCCACGATTGAAAAGTGTCGCCGCCAAACCGTTGAGCGACCTCAGAGTGTCCGGGTGGTCCTCGCCGAGAACCCGACGCCGGATCTCGAGGGTCCGCCGATCCAGGGGTTCGACCTCGTCGATCCGCCCCATGGCGAAGTAGAGATCGGCCAGGTGGTTCAACGACATCAACGTAGCCAGATGCTCCTCTCCGAGGCTTTCGACCCTTGCCTCGAGTACGGCAACCAGCAGATCCTCCGATTTGTCGAAAAGCCCGAGCCTCTGATAGAGAACACCGAGTTCAGCGGCCGCGGACATGGCCTCGGGATCTCTTGACTCGGGCCAGCCAAAGAGGTGTGCGGCGCTCTCGAGATGCTCAAGGGCGTCGTGATACCTGCCGAGAGAGATGTAGGTGTCGCCGATGATGCGGCGAACCGCCGCCTCCACCTCGGGTTGGTCCCCAAGCTCCCCGCCACCGGAAATCCTCTGAGACGCCTGCTCCAGGACGTCGACCACCGCCACCTGCTCTCCTTGGGCCTTCTTGGGGTCCACCGACGACAGAAGATCACCCAAAAACTGCGATACCGCGACGGCCTTTGCGGCCTGCAGTTCTGCCTCGGTCCTGGCCTGTTCCGCAACCCCGCGGAGGCTGATTTCACGCACCAGGCCGAAGACCATCAGCGCGGCCAGCGCGGCTGTTACAACGATCCCGCTGCGGTGGCGACGAACAAACAGCCCGGCACGATAGCCAACGGATCCGGAGCGAGCGCGCACCGGCAGTCCGTCGAGGTGACGCTCGATGTCCCGGCCGAGCTGCTCGGCGGACCGGTAGCGCGCCTCGGGGTCCGGCCGCAGGGCCATCAGACAGATGGCATCGAGATCGCGTGTAATCCTGTGGCGCGGCGCCGCCTCCCTTTCGACCGCACGATCATCAGATGTCGGGGGCTTTCCGATGCTCCTGGACCGCAGGACCGAACTCGGCGTCGGCGGCAGGTCCCGGGTCGGTGAACGATTGTCGCCACGGCGGTGATCGAGCGGCCTCTGCCCGGTCAACAGCTCATAGAGGACGACGCCGAGGGCGTAGACGTCGGTAGCGGTGGTCACCGGCTGTCCCATCCTCTGCTCAGGGGCGGCGTATTCGGGGGTCATCAATTGCCGGCCGCCCCGGGTCACGGTCGTAGCACCCTCCTCGTCAGCGAGAAGCTTGGCGATGCCGAAATCCAGCAACTTCACCTGCCCGTCACCGTCGACGAAGATGTTGCTCGGCTTGAGGTCCCGGTGGACTACCAGATTACGGTGAAGGTAGCTGACAGCGTCGACCACATCGAGAAAGAGCTTCAACATCTCGTCCGTGGACACGCGGTTGTCATCGCAATACCGGGTGATCGGCTTGCCTTCGACAAGCTCCATGGCGAAGAAGGGCCTGCTTTCGTCGGTCACCCCACCGTCCAGCAGCCGGGCGATATTCGGATGGGAAAGTCCGGCCAGCAGCTGCCGTTCGGCGAGAAACCGTGCCCGCAACTCGGGCGTATCCATGTCAAGGTGCAGCAGTTTGAGCGCAACCTCCTGGTCAAACTCGCCATCCACACGCTCGGCCCGGAACACGGTTCCCATTCCGCCACGACCAATGGGTTCAATCACCCGGTAGGCGCCGATCTGGATCCTCGATTGTGCCGCACTCTCGAGTTCCAGCGGCGCCGCCCCGGTGATCGATCCCGAGAGTTCGTCAAAGTAGTCTGCAGCTTCTTCGTGCAGTTCCAGCAGTTCGTCGAGTTCCTCCCGAAGTGCCTTGTCGCCGGCACAAGCCTGATCGAGAAACGACCCGCGTGCCTCAACCGGTTTTTCAAGAGCGTCGGCGAACAGCTCCTCCAACCGGTTCAGCGCCTCGTCGCCCATTTCAGACTGCGTCCACCCGCAACTCACGATAGAGCCAGGTCAGCGCGAGGCGCCAGCCCCGTTTGATCGTTGCTGACGACAGACCGAGCGCCTCCGCCGTCTCGTCAACGGTCAGCCCGCCGAAGCAGCGACACTCGACGATACGAGCCAGCCGCGCCTCCCGGTCTTCGAGTTGCTCCAGAGCTTCATCCAGGGCCAACAGTTCTTCGGACCGCTCGGCCGACACCAGCAGGGATTCTTCCAGAATTACGGGCCGACGATCCCCGCCCCTCTTCTGCCTGCTCTGCCACCGCGCGTTGTCGATGAGAATACTGCGCATGGCCTTGGATGCCAGCGCGTAGAACTGTCGCCGGTTGGCAAAGCCTGCTTTCGTGCGATCTGCAAGCTTGAGATAGGCCTCGTGCACGAGGCTGGTCGTCCCCAGGGACTCAACCCCACTCCAGCGATAGCGGTTCGAACGGGCCAGGGCCTTCAGCTCGGCGTAGACCAGCGGCATCAGTTCCTCGAGCACCGTCGTTCTCGCCTTTCCCCGCTCACCCTCGAGGCGCTCGAGCAGTCGGGTGATCTCGCCGACATCGCTCATGTCGACGTTTCAGGCGGGGAATAGGACGGTTCCAGCAAAGCCGAGCTCCGATTTCCTCTGTTGGTTTGAAAAGCCGCCTCCGGCGGTCGGCGATTCTCACCAAATGATAGCAGGGATGACCAAATGATCCCCTTTCCCACCAAATGTCGTCTGGTTGTGTAAAAGGGCGATCTCCCACCGTACATGGCCGGAGCACAACCCGACATCGAAACCACCTCGAAAGGAGATCGTGTCGCGGGAGCAGGTGGAGGCCATGGTCGAGGAGACGCTCATCTTCGAGGCGGCCCTCGAGAGCGTGTGGGGAGAGCACCTGAGCCCGGCGCCACGGTTCCGGAGGTGCTCTGGCTCCTCGACGAC
>JBDLIO010000056.1:0-8600 GCA_039714865.1 Acidobacteriota bacterium
CTCGATATTCAAGATTCAAGAGATAGCCACAAGAAGAGCAGCCACAAAAAGGCACGAAAGAGCACAAAAAGGAAAGAAGAGACGCCTAACCCCTTTATTAATAGGTTTTATTGGAGTTCCTTATTGCCTTTATCGTCTCTCTCTTCGTGCCTTTTTGCGCCTTTTTGTGGCTATTTCCCCCTCTTCGTGGCGTTGGCCTGGATCAGTGATTTGAGCGAGTCCGCAATTGACTCAAAAGGCTGTCGGACGTAGTGTATTCGGACCGCATTCGCGGTGAGGAGGCACACTCATGATTCAGGAATATCTCGCACACGTTGAAGACAGAAAGACTCTGGGCGTTCCGCCATTGCCGCTGACATCCCAACAGGCGGAAAGCCTGGTGGAATTGCTGCAGGTCCCACCTGAAGGGCAGGAGAGCCTCCTGGTTGAATTGTTGGAAAATCGGATTGCCCCTGGAGTCGACCCGGCGGCCAAGGTCAAGGCCGGGTTTTTGAATGCCGTTGCCCAAGGCGAGAAGGTGTCCCCTTTGGTCAATCCGGAGCGGGCGATCGAGTTGCTGGGAACGATGCTGGGCGGCTACAACGTGCCCTATTTGATCGATCTTCTCGATCACCCGGCGTTGGGTGCGGCAGCGGCCGAGGCATTGGCGGCGACGCTTTTTGTCTTTGACGCCGTGGAGCAGGTGCGGGAACTGGCGACCGGCGGCAGTGCCAATGCCCGGCGCGTGCTGGAAAGCTGGGCCGCGGCAGAGTGGTTCACCAAGAGACCGGCGGTGGCGGACGAGATCGAGGCGGTGGTCTACAAGGTCGACGGCGAGATCAATACCGATGATTTCTCGCCTGCCAGCCACGCGACGACGCGCCCGGACATCCCGCTCCACGCACAGGTGATGGGTGAGAAGCGTTTCCCCGGCGGGCTGGAAGCGATTGCCGAACTCGAGGCACAGGGACGACCTGTGGCCTTCGTCGGCGACGTGGTGGGCACGGGCTCGTCGAGAAAGAGCGCCTGCAACTCGCTGATCTGGCATATCGGGGAGGACATCCCGTTCATCCCCAACAAGCGTTCGGGCGGCCTGATTCTGGGTGGTGTGATTGCACCGATTTTCTTTAATACCGCCGAGGATTCGGGCGCCCTGCCAATTCAGTGCGACGTCTCGGGTTTCTCCACGGGCGATACCATCCGCATCCGGCCGAAAGAGGGACGAATCCTGTCCGGGGACGGGCGGGAAATCTGTGCCTACGACGTCGAGCCGTCGACGGTGCTGGATGAATTCAGGGCCGGCGGACGCGTGCCCCTGATCATCGGCAAGGAGTTGACGCAGCGGGCGCGCAAGGCTCTGGGGCTGGGCCCGATCGAGATCTTCGCCGTACCTCCGGTGGTCGAACTCGAAGGTGTCGGTTACACCCTGGCCCAGAAGCTGGTCGGCAAGGCGTGTGATGTGGAGGGTGTGTTCCCGGGAACCGCCTGCCTGCCGAAGATGACCTCGGTCGGAAGCCAGGATACGACCGGGCCGATGACGGCCGACGAGATCAAGGAGTTGGCCTGCCTGGGATTCCAGAGCGATCTGTTCATGCAGAGTTTCTGTCACACGGCGGCCTATCCGCGCGAGATCGACACCAAGATGCACGCGACCCTTCCGGTTTTCATGCAGGACCGGCAGGGTGTTTCCCTCAAACCCGGCGACGGTGTCATCCACTCGTGGATCAACCGGATGATCCTGCCGGACACGGTGGGGACCGGCGGCGACTCCCACACGCGGTTTCCCCTGGGAATTTCCTTCCCCGCCGGTTCCGGCCTGGTGGCCTTCGCGGGTGCGCTGGGCATGATGCCCCTGCAGATGCCGGAGTCGGTGCTGGTCAGATTTGCCGGGGAGTTGCAGCCGGGAATCACTCTGCGTGACGTGGTCAACGCCATCCCATGGGTTGCGATTCAAAAGGGCCTGATGACGGTCGAGAAGAAGGGGAAGATCAACGTCTTCAACGGTCGAATCCTGGAGATGGAAGGGCTGCCGGATCTCAAGGTCGAGCAGGCCTTCGAACTGACCGATGCCACCGCCGAACGGTCGGCGGCCGCCGGGACGATCGCGTTGTCGGAAGCTACGGTCACCGAGTACCTGCGTTCCAACGTCGCCCTGCTGCGCTCGATGATCCGGGACGGCTACGGTGACGGCGAGACCCTCGAGCGGCGGATCGAGGCGATGGAGAAATGGCTTGCCGATCCACAGTTGATGAAGCGGGACGACAATGCCGAGTTCGCCGAGATCATCGAGATCGATCTCTCGGCCATCGACGAGCCGATTGTCGCTTGTCCCAACGATCCCGACGACGTCAAGAAGCTCTCCGAGGTTTCCGGGCGCGTGATCGACGAGGTCTTCATCGGCTCCTGCATGACCAACATCGGGCACTTCAGGGCCGCGGCGCGAGTACTCGAGGGGCGTCATTTGGGAACCAACCGCCTGTGGATCGCCACGCCGACCCGAATGGACAAGGCCCAGTTGGAGGCCGAAGGGGTCATGGACATCCTCAAAGAGGCCGGCGCCAGGATTGAGCTGCCCGGATGCTCCTTGTGTATGGGCAACCAGGCCCGGGTCGAGGACAAGGCGACGGTCTTTTCGACCTCCACGCGGAATTTCGACAATCGGTTGGGTGACGGCGCCCAGGTCTTCCTGGGCTCTGCCGAGTTGGCCGCTGCCTGTGCCCTCCTGGGGCGCATTCCGACGCCTGCGGAGTACCTCGAGATTGCGGGGGACCGGATCGAGGGCCACGAGGCCGAGATCTACCGTTACCTCAACTTTGATCAGATGGAGGAATACGCTCAGGTTTAAGAGGGTCGAACCGTCAGAGGAGACCGAAAACCTGAAACTGGAAACTCCAATGCGGCGTAGGGGCTTGATGCCGTATCCTTGACCGGTGATGGTTGACCAGGACGGGGATTTTACTGACCGAGTTACTCCGAGCGCGACCCGGCCGGGGATGCCCATTGGGGAAGCCGAGGATTCAGGCTCGAAGAGCCAGTTTCAAATACATCGCCTGGCCGTCATCGTCCTCCTGGTCGCCAGCCTCATTCCGTTGACGGCGGCCCTTCGGCTCGATCCTCGATTTCCGTCGGACGATGCCCTGATCAGTTTGACCTACGCCAAGAACCTCGCTCGGGGTGACGGCTTTGTTTTCAACCAGCCCCCCCCGGTGTTGGCGACGACGACGCCGGCGTTCACGCTGGCAGTCGCGGCCCTGACGGCCGTCACCGGTTTTGAGCCCACGGAGGTGGCGTTGTGGGTCAGCGCCCTCTGTTGGCTGGCCTTGATCTGGTCGTTCTACGTCTTCCGGAAGGCGTTCGGTCTGGAACCTGAGCAGGGTGTGTTGATCGGCTGTTTGGTGGCTGCCCAGGGGTGGGTCGCCTCTCTCAGCATGGAGGCCTATCCCTTCGCACTGGTCCTGGTACTGGCAGCAGCGATGGTCTTCTCGCGACGCTGGTTTCTCGGTGGACTGGCCGTTGGCGTCCTCTTTTTAACCCGGGGGGAAGGGGCGCTCTTCGGGGTGATCCTGGGCTTGGTCGTCTTTGTGGGAGAAATCAGGCAAAAGGAGGCAGCGCGGTCTCCCAGCCTTGTGTACGTCCTGGGCGGCGCTTTGCCGGTGCTGGCCTGGTCGGCCTTTGCCTTGCCGACGTTCGGATCAATTCTTCCGGCCACTCTGGCGGCCAAGATGGCGCAGGTCGAGTCGGGCTTGTGGGCGCCTTTCCCGGTCCGGCTGTTTGCAGAGTGGTTGCCGGGGTGGGGGGTTGGGCCTTGGGGATTGATTTCAACAGTTCTGGGCTACGCGCTGGTGGTGGGCGGTCTGGTCGAAATGGGAACCCGGCGGCGCAGACTGTTGGTCTTTCCGGCCTGGGGTGTGGCCTACGCGGTGGGCTATTCGTTGCTCGGTGTGCCGGGATACACCTGGTACCGCCTGCCGGTGGTCTTCGTTCTTTGTGTGACCGCAGGCCTGGGATTTCACGCCTTCATTCGATCGGCGCTCGGCGGTGGGGGGGTCGGCGGGATCAGAGCCGGCTTGGTGTGGTTTTCGGCCTTGGGCCTGATCATCTCCGCTGGATGGCAGACTGCCGGCGCGATCAAGAGACCCCCTGAGGATCGACGGGGCCCGGCTTATTTGACGGTCGCGCGGTGGTTGAACGACAACGCAGTTCCTGAACAGTCGGTTGCTTTCTTCGAAGTCGGCGCTTTGGGCTATTACACCGACCTCGCGGTCGTCGACCTGGTGGGATTGGTGACCCCCTCCATGATTCCTCACGTACTCAACCGGGATTTCGCTACCGGCTTCTGGGAGGCCCGGCCGGACTATTTGATTGGGCTTGAAGGCAGTGAATTTATTCGGCCCATCGTTGAAAACCCTGGTTTTCACGGCAGTTATTCGGAGGCGGTTGTTTTTGAAGGCCCCGAAGATCGGTCCTTGACGATCTACCACTCGAGGAGCATCCTGCCGTTTTCGTAATAGTTCTTAGTCTCAAACTCAATAAAACAGCTTGACCTTTGTGACATTCCTGTTACATTTGATCGGCGAGGATCCAGAAATAGAATCGGCCCAACCATTCGAATGATTAGTGGTATTCGTGGGAAACGATGAGTGATTCAGACCAGAATCAGGGAACACGCCATCTGGTGAACGGTTCCGAGAGTCGTTGTTCTGACAGGGAACAGGCGAAGGATGGGTCTGCGCCGGGCCGGCTGATCCTGATGGTCGGCCCCGACGCGCAAACGGCAATGATCGGTGGACTGCCGGTCATCCGCGTCGAACGCTTGGCAGAGGCCCAGTCATTCCTGGATCAGAACGAGGCAACGGCGATCGTCATCGACCTCGACCTTCCTGACAGTAGCGGGATTTCGACCCTCCAGAGGCTTTTGGATCGTCCCGGGCTGCCGCCGGTCGTCGTACTGGTGGGTGAGCCCCCGGACAACCATGATGTCGCGCTCAAGGCGTTGAAAACCGGCGCATCAGCCTATTTGCCGCGCCATGAGGCAAAACCGGGAGTTCTGGGCCCGTTGGTTGAATCCGTGATGGTCACGACCAGGAGTTCCGCTGATCTGGAACGCAACGAAGCTCGACTGAGAGTGGCGGTCGACGGGGCCGGGGACGGACTGTGGGAGTGGGATTTTCGGACGGGAGACGTCTATTTTTCGCCTCGCTGCAGTGCAATTCTGGGTTTTTCTGCGGAAGAGGCTACCGAGACGCCGAATCGGTGGTTGGACAGGGTCCACCCGGATGATCTGAAGTTCCTCCATGCCCGACTTGATGCCCACATCGAGGGCGCACGAGGCACGTTTGAGTGCGAGCACCGACTGGTCAACGGTTTTGGAGATCCCCACTGGATTCTCGCCCGGGGACGGGCGGTGCGGGACCTCGAGGGCCGGGTGACGAGCATCGCCGGATTTCTGATGGACACCACCGATCGCCGCCGGCAGGAAGAACAGGCGATCCACCGGTCCCTGCATGACGAATTGACCGGGTTGGCCAATCGGGGCCTTTTCATCGACCGGGTCGAGCGGGCCCTGTCCATTCCCGACCGGGATGGGGGTGGTGACCTTTCAGTGCTGTTTATCGACCTTGATCATTTCAAACAGGTCAACGATCTGTACGGCCACGGCGCCGGCGATCGGGTTCTGATCGAGGTGGGCAGGCGGCTGGAGTCGGTTTTAAGGCCGGGTGACACGGTGGCGCGGCTGGGTGGTGATGAGTTCGGAATCCTGTTGGACAATGTCCAGGGAGTCGATCTGGCGATTCATATCGCGGAGAGAATCCTCAACCTGCTGTCCCAGCCGGTGGCGGTCGGTCGGAACGAAATGGTCGTCTACGCCAGTATCGGAATCGCCACCAGCGAGAACCGTTACGAGGATGCCGCATCAATCATCGATGACGCGGACCTTGCGATGTACCGTGCCAAGAGTCTGGGTCGGTCGAGGTACCAGGTCTGCAATCCAACAATGCACCAGAGAGCGATGTCCAGAATCAACCTGGAAACAGATTTGCGGCAGGCGATCGACGATGACCAATTCGAGATGCATTACCAACCGATCGTCGACCTCAATTCGGGCCGCGTTGCGGGCGTCGAGGCGATGGTGCGGTGGCACCACCCCGAGCGAGGATTACTGACGCCCTCTCAGTTCATCGAGGTCGCCGAGACAAGCGGGTTGATTATTCCGCTGGGATGGCAGGTCCTCGAGGATGCCTGCAAACAGGTCGGCTCGTGGCGTCGTGACCTCCCGGAGGCCCGGGATCTCTTCCTCAGTGTCAATCTTTCGCCGAGAATCCTGATGGCCGACGGCATGCACGGGCGTGTGGAAGAGACCCTTGAGGGCGCCGGTCTGCCGGCCTCCGCCCTGGTTCTGGAGTTTCCCGAGGCCGTCATCCTCGATCATGGCGCCCGGGCCCAAGAGCCTTTGGAGAATTTGCGGGCGATGGGTGTTCGTCTTGCGATCGACGATTTCGGTCTGGAACACGGTTCGATCAGCCAGTTGGATCGGAAGATTTTTGACACCCTCAAGCTGGATCCGACGATCACGGAACGGGTCAACGGCGTTTCCTCGGGAGACCGTCTGCCGCCTTCGCTGATCGGTATGGCCGCTCAGCTCGGCATCGAGGTCGTTGCCGAGGGAGTCGAGACCGGCGAGCAGCTCGAGGCTCTCTGTGGGCTGGGATGCCGAATGGCCCAGGGTTTCTGGTTCGCCTCCGCGACAAAGCCGGAGACCGTCGAGGACGCCATCATCGAGCCGCCGCAGTGGTGGACCAATCCGCGGGGTGTCTGGAAATCGTGGCAGCAGTATTAGGGAATTATCCTGAGGCAAGCCGAAAAAAACGAGGCAAGACGTCAGGCGACGTCATACAAATCGATTCAGTTGAAGGGGTTGGTAGCGATTGCACACCGTGGGGTTTTCCCGAGCCCGAGCCTGTTACCGTTACCGTGCCCGACTCGTCTTGTATTCACCGCCGGCTGAAAAACCAGTGAAGCAATTGTCTGAGTCCAGCTTCATGGGGAAAAGCATTTCGATAACGACAACGCTAACGGGCTCGGGCTCGGGTTCAAGTCACTACGCTTCCCCTTGGTTCCGGCTTAACCGGGTTAGTTCCCGTCCGGAAACGGCACTTTTTCTCAATTTCGTCGCCAGCACCTCGTATTTCCAGTTTCAAGTATCTGGTTTCGTTTCCTTTGGCCCCGGCGTACCGGGTTGGGTATAGTCCTTCCATGGCAATCGACATCTACACCGACGGTGGTTGCCGGCCCAACCCGGGCCCTGGTGGTTGGGGTGTGGTCATCCTGGGACTGGATGAAGCTCCGGTGGAGCTGTCCGGCAGCGAGGAGGAGGCGACCAACAACCGCATGGAACTGCGGGCGGCGATCGAGGCCTTGAGGGCATTGCACCGACCGCAGGAGATCGATCTGCACACCGATTCGCAGTATGTCCGGCAGGGCATCACCTCGTGGATGGAGGGCTGGAAAAGGCGGGGTTGGCGGACCGCGGCAGGCGATGCAGTACAAAATCGGGACCTCTGGCAGGAACTGGAGGCGGAGCTGGAGCGCCATGAGGTGCGGTGGTTTTGGGTCAAGGGGCACGCGGGCAACCGTTGGAACGAGAGGGCGGACGAACTGGCCTCGGCCGCCATTCCGAGATTTTCCGGTTTTGTGGATGATCCCGGGGCCGTGCACATCGTTCTGGGAATCGCCTTTTCAGGAAAGATGAACAAAGGAGCGTGGGCCGCCTCTCTTCGGTTCGAAGAACGGCAGAAAGAACTCTCGGGGGTCGTCGAGGGCGCGACCTCCAACCAGATGCACATTTTGGGCGCCGCCTTGGCC
The DNA here is from genome assembly GCA_039714865.1 of Acidobacteriota bacterium. GTDB lineage: Bacteria > Acidobacteriota > Thermoanaerobaculia > Thermoanaerobaculales > Sulfomarinibacteraceae > DAOWGJ01. The sequence goes on from JBDLIO010000056.1 coordinate 7,843, forward strand.
CTCGAAGCGATGAAGCGTGCCGTCAGGGCTCACCTCTATACGACTTCGGACTATCTCAAGGACGGCGCAACCTCGTGGCTGAGCGGCTGGCGTTCCCGTGGATGGACGACCCGTGAGGGCAAGCCGGTCAGCAACCGGGAGGCCTGGCAGCGCCTGGAGCGGCAGATCGAGCGCCACGACCTCGGCTGGCATGTCGAAAAGACCGACGGTGACTTTGACGAGATGAACGAGGTCAAGAACACCGCGAAAGAGGTTTTGGGAGTTCCCGTGAAGGCCAGAAGGGCGCCAAAGAAGAAAAAATAGCCACAAAAAGGCACAAAAAGGATAGGGGTCAACGAGTCGAAGACGCTGGAAAGTCGGGACGCCGGCTTGCGCGGTGGGAGCGCACGACTCCGTTCGTGCATCGTGGCGTTGGAATTCAAGCGCGGGGGCAGTTGACAGGTACAGGGACCGGGGCAGCCAACAGCGTCAGGAATGAACGCGCTCCCTGGCTGGACACGGCGAGGTCCATCCCCGGCCTCCGGTCAACGGCCCCGGCCACCGGTCTCCCGCCCCGGTCCCAGATTCCGGTCTCCGCCGCCGAGGCCGAAACCGGCGAGCCGCGGCCGGAAACCGGATCCGGGACCTGTGACCGCGTAAGCGGGCGCCCTGGAGCCCCCATCATCGCCGGGGATTGATCAAACGCCACCCATTAGCCTCCCGTTGTCAAGATGGGGTCGATTGAGGGCAAGATGGTAAAGGATCCCCATGCCGCAGGG
>JBDLIO010000057.1:0-8526 GCA_039714865.1 Acidobacteriota bacterium
GCATCCGCCCGGCGCCGAGTAACGAGTCCCTCGGCAACATCCGTCCGCCGGCTCGCGATCAATTGTGCGGCAAAGAAGGCTGCGTTTCGTGCTCCGGCAGGCCCGACGGCAAATGTCGCAACGGGGATTCCGGACGGCATCTGAACGGTCGCCAGTAAAGCATCCATTCCATCCATCACTCCCCCCGGAAGGGGGACCCCCAGGACCGGTCGTATCGTATGGGCCGCAACGACTCCTGCGAGGTGTGCCGCCATTCCCGCTGCACAGATAAAGGCGCAACACCCCTGGGCCTCGGACCGGCGGACCAGCTCGACCGTCCTCTCCGGCGTTCGATGGGCGGAACTGACGTGCACCCGAAATGAGATGCCCAATTCCTCCAGGATTCCGACTGCTCCTTTGAGGTGCTTCCAGTCCGAAGACGAGCCCATCAGGATGACGACTTCAACGTCACTCACGCTCACTCCTCTCGTGCCAACGTGTCGGCCCCGATATCCCGTCGAAAGGTCTTGCCGTCAAAGCGGATGGTGTCCAGTCCTTTGTAGGCGGTCTCCAGAGCTGCCTCGAGGTTCGGGCCCCGCCCGCACACCGAAAGCACCCTGCCACCCGACGTCACGAGGTTCTCACCCTCTCTCCGTGTCCCGGCATGGTAGACCGTCACCGCCGGCTGTGCCATCGCCTCTTCGATTCCGGTGATGTCATCACCCTTTCGGGGCAGGCCCGGATACCCGTAAGCTGCCGCCACGACGCACGCCACGACCTCCCGCCGCCACGACAAACCGCCTGGCGCCAACTGGCCGTCCGCCGCACTCTTCACCAGGGCGGCAAAGGACCCTTCGAGCCTCAACAGCACCGCCTGCGTCTCCGGGTCACCGAATCGACAGTTGAACTCCAAGACCTTGGGACCCTCTTCGGTCAACATCATGCCGGCGTAGAGCACACCGCGATATTCTCGGCCTTCGGCCGCCATCCCCTGAATCACCGGCGTAATCACCGTGTCCATGACCGTCCGGCCCAATCCCTTGGGCAGTCCCATCGCAGGAGAATGGGCGCCCATCCCACCGGTATTGGGCCCGGTGTCACCTTCGCCGATCCTCTTGTAATCCCTCGAGGTGGCCAACGGAAGGGCCTTCACCCCATCGGAAATCGCCATGAAGGACACCTCGGTCCCAACGAGGAACTCCTCGACCAGGACCTTCGTCCCGGCTTCACCGAAGGATCGCCGAGCGAAGAAAGTCTCGAGTGCCTCGTCAAGTTCCTCCTGGTTGCTCGGAATCAAAACGCCCTTGCCCGCAGCCAGGCCGTCGGCTTTTAATACGACCGGAAAACCAAATTCCTTGACAGCCGCCCGCGCCTGCTCCTCAGTAACGACGCACAACGCCTGAGGCGTCGCGATCTGATGTCGACGACAGAAATCCTTGGCGAAGACCTTGGACGATTCCAATTGTGCGGCGGCGCTGGTGGGCCCGAACAGGCACAGTCCCCTTTTTGAAAATTCATCGGCGATACCCAGGGCCAGAGGCAACTCCGGTCCCACAACAGTCAGGTCGATTCGCAGATCGGCCGCCGCCTCGGCCAGAGCCGGAATGTTATCGACCGCCACGGGCAGGAGATCCGCCGCCTGTGCGATCCCTGGATTACCGGGAGCGGCGAATACCTCCGACACCTCCGGCGACCGTCTCAAAGCATGGACGATGGCGTGTTCGCGCGCTCCCGAGCCGACAACCAGTACTCTCACGAGACTACCCCTTTGCTTGGAGCACCGTCAGGCATGCTGCCTGCACGATGTCTGCGGCCGAACAACCGCGGCTGAGATCGTTCGCGGGTTTGGCCAAACCCTGCATCAGCGGGCCCAGGGCCCGGGCTCCACCGAGTCGTTCCACCGCCTTGTAGCAGATGTTGCCGGCATTGAGGTCGGGGAAGACCAGGACATTCGCAGCTCCGGCAACCGGTGACCCCGGCGCCTTCTTCGCGCCGATCGACTGAATCAGGGCGGCATCGAACTGCAATTCACCGTCGAAGGCAAACTCTACCCCCCGTCGGCCCAACTCCGCCGCCGCAGCCTGCACCTTGTCAACCAACGAATGGTCGGCGCTGCCCTTGGTGGAAAACGACAGCAGCGCGACTCTGGATTCACCGCCGACAATCGATGAGAAGGTCGCCGCGGCACTGATCGCTATTTCGGCCAGTTGGGCCGCATCCGGCTCGGGCATGACGGCACAATCCGCGAAGACCATGATGCCGTCGTCACCCCAGGATGTGTCCGGATGCACCATAACGAAAGCCGACGAGACCGTTTTGAGGCCGGGCGCCGCACCAATGGCATGAAGGGCTGCCCGAACCGTATCGGCCGTCGTTCTCACGGCGCCACCCAACGAACCGTCGGCCTCACCAGCAGCTACCAGCAACGATACGAAAAAAAGCGGGTCGTCCAGGGCGTTGAGCGCCCGGTCAAACTCCAATCCCTTGTGCTTGCGTCTTTCGAACAGGATCTCGGCCAACGCTTGGCGACGAGGGTCTGTCGCCGGGTCGACAACATCAACGCCTTCGGCTTCCAGCCTTTTGTGATCGCCCGTTCGCAGCCTGTCGGGACAGACGATGGTCACACGGCATAGTTTCTTGCGAACCAGGTCAAACGAAGCCTCGACCACCCTGGGGTCGTCACCCTCCGCCAGCGCGACGTGCCCGTCCAGCGCCCTGGCCCTGGTCTCCAATGTGTTGAAGAAGGTCATTTCGCAGTCTCCCCGCTGCATTGTAGCGTAAACCGGCTGTTGTTCGAGACTTGGGGAGCGCTCGTCTTGTTGGGCTCGGGTTTGAGGTGGGTTGACGGTCGCAGTTATCTGGCGCTGCCGCGGTCGCTGTCCACCGTCGCCGTCGCTGTCATCTGACGCTGCACCTTAGACCTGCCCCTGTGGCTGCCCCTGTTGCTGCCTCTGTTCTCCATCCCCGGCCTTCGGGGGCGCATCAAGATTGCCGTAAGCTCCACGACCGTCGATCGCCCCCGCTCGGCACATCCCCCGGAGGGGCTTGGTTACAGAAATCGGGAGGAAATCGCCCCTCCGGGAAATGACCTCGGCGGCCTACGGCGTTGGCCAATACTCGATCGCAAACGCACTCGCCGAGGATTGCCCGGTGTCGCCCTTCTTCGCATCGACGGCTCGACTGGGAGGTCTGCCTGGTGAAGAGAGGGCGCACCCGGCACGTCCCGATTTGGGGTTTTGTGCGCTCTCGGGTCCCAATATCGGCGTTGGCTGTTCGCACGCTGACGCCGCCACGGACCCGGTCCGCTGATGCGGTTCACTGTCGCGGCTCACGGTCGCTGTCGCGGTTTAGGGACGCGGTCCCGGACGTGGGCTCTGGTGCGGGCTACACCCGAGGCAACCGCACAACAAGCGGCTTCGGATGAATAGAGATCTCCACCGGCAAGTGCCCCTTGAAATCACCATCAACTTGATAGGGTAGCGGGGCCGATCCGCTGACAGCCTCCAGGCGGAGGGTATCCAGGTCACAGCGTTCCACACCGGGCCGTGACAGGTGTTTTCCGCGAGCCAGGGCCGCGGAAAATGCCAGTGCCGACCTGCGGGTTCCACGTCGATTGAGGACGATCTGAAAAGAAGGCGAGAATGGATCGGCTTCCGGACACGCATGGAACGGCCCGGCATAACATCGGCTCTTTCCTACAATCACCCACCCGCACTCGGTCGAACGGTTGCCGACAATGGCCCTCAGCGTCGGCATCGGCGCCGGCCGCATCAGCTCGATGACGGCCTGGAATGCCACACCCACCCTACCGCCCAGGGGCTTGAGCCAGGACATCAGGTTTTCGAGTACCAGGGCATCCGGACCGGCGGAGAGCATAATCACGATGATGTCGTCCCGGTCGGTATGTCCAACCCGCATGACCCGATCAACGCCACCAAGGAGGGCCTCCAGCGAAACGCCAACCGGTCGGGGCACCCCGAATTCATAGGCCAGGACCGAGGTGGTTCCTGCCGGAACAATACCCATTGCGGTCTCGGTTCCCAAAAGGCCCCGGGCCACCTCGTTGTAGGTCCCGTCTCCCCCGAAAGCCAGGACGAGGGGGTGCCCCCTGCCCGCCGCATCGGCGGCCAAATCCACCGCATGCCCCGCCGCCTCGGTCGCCCACCAATCAAGGGACACCCCCTCCCGGGTCGCGGCATCCTCCAACTCCTTCCGCTGATACCGAGCTCGTCCCCCTCCGGCGGTCGGGTTGAAGACCACGGGGATCGGGCGGGTCACACCGGATCCTCGAACAGAGACTCCGTCCTACCGCCGGCATCAAGGCCCAGATGCCGATAGGCCTTCGGCGTTACCATGCGCCCCCTGGGAGTTCGCTGGAGGAGACCACTTTGAAGCAGGTATGGCTCATTGATGTCCTCCAGCGTTCCGCGGTCTTCACCAAGGGATGCAGCCAATGCCTTCAAGCCGACCGGCCCCCCCTGGTACACGTCAATGATCGTCATCAGCAGACGCCGGTCGAGATGGTCGAGACCAAAGGCGTCAACCTCCATCTGCTGCAAACCGAAACGGGCCGCCTCGAGCGTAATCTGTGAATCCCCACGATGATGTGCAAAATCCCGAACGCGCCTCAGAAGTCGGTTGGCGATCCGCGGAGTTCCCCGCGCTCGCCGAGCCACCTCGACAGCGGCTGTGTCTTCGATCTGAATATCAAGAATACGCGCGGACCGCCTGACGATCGTGGCCAAATCGTCCCGTCCGTAAAACTCCAGCCGACTGACAATGCCGAAACGATCTCTCAGCGGCGCCGTCAAGAGTCCGGTTCGGGTTGTCGCGGCCACCAGAGTGAACGGCGGAAGGGTCAAGCGAACGCTTCGGGCGGCCGGACCCTCCCCAATCACCAGATCCAGCTCAAAATCTTCCATCGCCGGATAGAGGATCTCCTCAACCGCCGGACTCAATCGATGGATTTCATCGAGGAAGAGCACGTCGCCCTCCTGGAGGTTGGTCAAGATGGCCGCAAGGTCTCCGGCCTTCTCCAGAACCGGGCCCGAACTGACGTGTAACTCCGCTCCCATTGCTGCCGCGATGATATGCGCCAGCGTCGTTTTTCCCAGGCCTGGCGGACCGAAGAACAGATTGTGATCCAGGCATTCCCCTCGATCACGCGCAGCGTTGATGAACACTGCGAGGTTGTCCGTCAAGCGCTCCTGACCGACAAAATCTTCAAGCCTCCGTGGGCGGATTCCCTCCTCGAAACTGCGCTCGGCACGCTCACGATCGGCCTGAAGAACTTCACTCATGATGCTCACACTAGCAGAGCCGGCCCGGGATTTGCACAACCCACTGAGAGGTTAGGGGTTAGGGATTAGGGTTCAGGACGTCAGAATTTGAAGGGCCTGCCGAATCAGGCCGCCCAAGTCGCCGACGTCAGGCAGAACTCGTGCCGCATTGACCGCCCGCAAAGCCTCACGTTCCGAATACCCAAGATTGACCAGGGCAGACACCGCATCGAGCGCCGGGTCAATCTCGTCCGCGGCGACGCCCAAATGATCCAGACGCCCCTTGAGTTCGAGGACGATTCGCTCTGCGGTCTTTCGGCCAACTCCGGGTGTGCGCTGAATCCGGGGGAAATCACCCTTTTCTACCGCCTCAGCCAATTGACCCGGAGACATCCCGGACAGAACCGCCAGTGCGATCCGCGGGCCAACACCGGAAATGTTGATCAACCGCTCGAATGCACCAAGCTCACTTCGGTCGGGAAACCCGAAAAGCACGATGGCGTCATCCCGCACGTTGGTATGAATCCACAACATTGCGTGGTCGTCGGACCCGAAAGCCTCCCAGGACCGAAGTGTTGTCGACACCAGGTATCCAACGCCCCCAACATCGATCAGAACCGTGCCGGGGTCCAGTTGTTGAAGCCGCCCCTCGAGTCGCCCGATCACGGCAGGCCTTCGTTATCCCTTGGGCGCAAACTGGGCGACCAACTGAGTGTTGACCGTGACCGAGGTTTCCCGTCTGCGCTCGTTGATGATCGCACTCATCAATTGATCGGCCCTCTCGCCCATCAATTGGCGGCGCTTGACCCCACGTTCCTCCTCGATCTCGGCAGGATCAACCAGCGTCAACTGTTCGACCCCGGCCAAGACGACGCCTCGATCAGTCAGCGTGACAGGACCGACAACGTCACCGATATCGGCGACAAAGACCTCTGAATCGAGAGCCGGCATCACGCCGAGGGCGCCATAAGCCGCCCCCCGACGGTGCGCCTGCACATCGACGACAGTCGTATTGTTTTCTTCGGCCAACGCTGCAATATCACCACCGGCACGCCACGCCTCGGCAAGGGCCAACCCGCGCTCGTGGGCCAACACCATCGCACGGTCTCGCCGGAGATTCTGCTCAACCTCGGCTCTGGCGTTTTCGAAATCTGGAAGACCCTCGGGCCGGACTTCCTTGAGTTGCCATACGATCCAACCACGCGGTATCAACCGGGGACCACCCACGGCCCCTTCATCAGCCTCGAAAATCCGTTCAGTGAACGCCGGATCGGACCCCGTTCCGGGAATCGTCTCTCCAACTCCGAAGGCCGGGCTCTCGTTGAGGACCACAGCTTCGTCCTCGTCGGCGATCATCTGCCAAGCCTCATCGCTGTCCGGACGCTCACTGGTCACCCTCTTCGCAAGGGCGCCCGCCCGGACCTCGGCCTCGGAGGCGGCATGGTTCTCGAGATACTGGAAACGAACGTCTTCGATGACTTCATCCAGGGGACGAACTCGATCTGGACGGTAACCGACCACCTTGATGATGTGGTAACCGAACTGGCTCTTGACCGGACCAACCAGATCACCCGGTTTGGCGCCGAAGACTGCATCCTCGAATTCTTTGGGCATCATATCCCGGCCGAACCACCCAAGGTCGCCTCCGCCGTCTTTGGTCCCGGGGTCGTCGGAGTGAACCGAGACCAGTTCGAGGAAGTCGGCCCCTTCACGGGCCAGCTTCGCCACCCGATCAGCCTTGAATTTTGCGGTTGCATCTTCGTCGGCGGCCGCGCCTGGTCCTAACCGGATCAGGATGTGGCTGGCCTGAACCTGCTCGCCTTCCCGGAAATCATCCTGGTGTTCGTTGTAATAACCCTCAAGGTCGGCATCATCAACCTCGAGCAGACGACGGAGCTTGTTGGTCTCGACCACCAGATAGCGGATGACCCGCTCCTCGTCCCGACGGAAGTCTTCACGGTGACCGTCGAAATACTCTCGTGCGGATGCCTCGTCCACGCTGATCTCAGAAAGATAACGCTCATACCGGAGCTGGACCGCCTTGACCGTAGCCTGCTCTCGTTCCTGCCGAATCTTCTCGTCAACTTCGGGGTCGCTGACCCAGATGCCCTCGATCATCATCGTTCGAAGTTTTTCCAGGAGCAGTTCCTCTTTCAGCTGCGCCTCAAATTCTTGGGGGCTGGTCCGGTTGGCCCGGAGGACCCTCTTGTAACTCTCCTGGCCGACGAACTGCCCAGATTCATCAGTGAAGACGCCCAGGGAGAGGATCCGGTCACGAACCTCTGCCTCGGAGGCGACCAGGCCGGCCTCCTTGGCCTCATCCAGCATCAGCTGGCGCTCGACCAACTGCTGAACGGCCTGCTCACCAAGGTTGATCTGGTCCTTGAACTGGTCCCAGTTGTCACCCAACTGTTGCTGGTAGATTTCCTGGAGTCTGCGAACCTGTTCGACGAACTCCTGCTCGCCAATCTCCCGGTCGCCGATCTTGACGGCCGCCTTGCCGGCGATGGCTTCGAGACGCCGCACGGCTTCGATTCGAGATCCGGCCTCGAAGGCAGCGATCGCCTTCTCGTACTCCCCGGTGAGTTCGACCAAGACGCCATCCGGAGCGTCGAGATCCCGGGCAGTGTCGATGAGCACGTATGCATCACGCGCTGGTGCGAGCCATCGCGTACGCCGCGCTGGGCCGCATCGAAATCGAAACGATGACACCGGAGCAGAAGACCGTCTTCTACACCGCGCTGTACCACACCATGCTGGGACCGATCCTGTACGAGGACGTCGACGGCTCCTACCGCGGCCTGGATCAGAACGTGCACAATTCGGACGGGTTCACCAACTACACCATCTTCTCGCTGTGGGACACCTACCGCGCGCTACACCCGTGGTTCACCTTGATGCAGCCGAGCCGCAACGAGAACATGATCCACAGCATGCTCGCGCACTTCGATCAGAGCGTGCACCCCATGCTGCCGGTCTGGAGCCACTACGCAAACGAGAACTGGTGCATGATCGGCTACCACAGCGTGCCGGTGATCGTGGACGCGATCGTCAAGGGTGCGGACATCGACTTGCGCCGCGCGCTGGACGCCTGCGTGAAGACCAGCAGCGTCGCCTACTTCGACGGCGTGGGCGAGTACCGCGAGCTGGGCTGGGTGCCCGACGAGGTCAGCGGCTCGTCGGTGAGCATGACCCTGGAGATGGCCTACGACGACTGGTGTATCGCACGGCTGGCTGAACGCGTGGGCGAGCCCGAATTGATGGCCGA
>JBDLIO010000058.1:0-8517 GCA_039714865.1 Acidobacteriota bacterium
ATCGGGTATTGAGGGGCACGAGAATCGTCCCGCTCTTGGAGGCGGCGAAAAGACAGTCGATGAACTCCACCCGATTCCCGGAGAGAATCGAAAACCTGTCGCCGAGTGCGAGCCCCAGTTCCTTGGTCAGGGCGTTCGCGCAGGCCGCCGCCCGTCCGTCCAGCTCCCGATAACTGAACCGTCTTCCGGTGGCAACCTCGACCAGGGCCGTGACCTCGGGAGAGATCTTCGCCCGTTCCCCGAGAATGTCGCCGTGAATCACGAGGTCTTTCCTTGCTCCGTCGCCGCTTCCGGTTGCACCGGCGAGCTCGGCGCCGGCGGCCCCTGTTCGAACACGTCGAAAAGGGCTTCGACTACTTGGATCGGGCACTCTCGGTGCGGGATGTGCCCGCAATCCTCAAGCGTTCTCAAGCGAGCCGCCGGAAGCCCTTCCCTCAACCGTTCGGCATAAGCGACCGGAAAGAGCTGGTCCGCATCACCCCATATCAGATCCACTGGAGTTGTCACCTCCGCCAACCGGTCATCGAGCAGGAACGGACCCATGCTGTCGGCAGTCGCGGCCACTCGAGCGGCCGGTCCGATCGGAACCCGTCTGACGATGTCGTCGAGGACCATCGGCGGTATCGCCTTCGAGCCTGAACCCATCAGGCCCTCCATCGTTTTCCGTGCCTCCTCGCGATTGGCGGGAAAAAGATTGACCGCCGGATTGTCCTGGCGGATCGGCCCGCCGTTGAGGGCGACGATACGCTCAACCTGAGCCGGTCGTTCTAGGGCCACCAGGAAAGAAACCCAACCTCCCAGTGAGTTCCCGACGAGAACCACCGGTTGATCCTGACAGGTCGCGTCCAGCACGGCCTCAACACCGGCAAGCACCTGATCCACACCGATCGGACCATCTTCGGGATCGGAATCGCCATGCCCCGGTAGATCGGGGATGATCACCCGATACCGTTTTAAAAGGGGCGAAACCACTCGTGCCCACGTCCCCGCCTGGTCTCCGGCGCCGTGAAGGAGCATCAGGGTCCTCTCCCCCTCTCCACCTTCGAACCAGGTGAGGTTCCCATCCGGGCCTGTCGTCTCCTGTCGGCTGAGGCCCGCAGCACCCAAGGCAAACCGGCTGAACCAGGCATCAAGCGTCAGGGGCCTCTTGAAGAAGAACCACGTCGCCACGATCAGGGCGATCCCGGCCATGACACAGAAAAACATGAACAGCTTGAGCATCACCCCGAAACGACTTCCCATAGATCCTCCTCGACCAGGTCCTACTTCAGGCGGAAGGCCGCCCCTGCCTGGTTATACCCCACTCCCGAACCGACCAGGACGACGAGATCGCCCTTCGAGGCCATCCCCTTTTCCAGGGCATCGTCCAAGGCCATCGGAACACAGGCCGAGCCGGTGTAGCCCCACTTCTCCATCACCGTGTGGGTCTTGGCCATCGGCAGACCGAGTTTTTCCATCACTTCGATGATCGTCGGCTTTCGGACCTGCGTAAAGATCACAAGGTCAATCTCGTCCAGGGCGAATCCACCGTTGACCGCCAGCTGCTGAACGACCTTGGGCCATCCTTCGCCGTTAATCTCCGGCGGATAGCGATCGTACATCTTGACCATGGTTCGACCGGCCTCGACCGCTTCCACCGTCGCCGGTTCCGCGGTCCCACCGGCCAGGATCGACCACTTCTCGGCGTAGGACCCGTCGGCCCGGAAGGCCGAAGAGATGAAACCGGGGTCGGATGAAGGTTCGAGCACCGCCGCCCCGGCCCCGTCACCGTAGAAAAAGACCATCGGGTCGTCGGAAGAAGTCAGCTTGTGCATCAGGTACACCCCGACGACCAGGACGACCTTGAGGTGGGCGTTGACCGCCATCATCCCCGAGGCGATGTTCAACCCCGTCGGAAACGAGGCGCAGGCGCAACCGACGTCGAAGGTCCCGGCTTTGGTCGCCCCGAGTTTGTCTTGCAGGACCACCGAGGTGGCCGGCGTAATAAAATCCGGGGAATCGGTCCCGAGGATGATCAGATCGACATCCTCCGGCTTCTTTCCCGCCCGCTCAAGAGCCTGCCGGCATGCCGGCAGGGCAAGATCGGAGGTCGCCCAGTCCTCGGGCGCCCACCAGCGCCGGAGGATCCCGGTCGACGCCTCCATCTTGCCGATGAATTCCGCCTTCCCCGGGAACATCTCCTTCAGAGAGTCGTTCGTAATCTCACGCCCCGGGACATACCGCCCGGTCGAGGTGATTGATGCAAATCGCGTCATGGCGCCTCCCCCCGGCATAGTCTCAGGTCCCGGTAACGATGCCGCCGTCGACCGAGAGAGTCTCGCCGGTGATCCAAGTCGCGGCATCCGAGGCCAGCCACAGGTACGCCTCGGCGATGTCGCGGGGTTCCCCCACCCGCCCCATCGGGGTCTTCTTGACCATGCCCTCGATCACCTTCTCGGGCATGCTCTGAAGGATCTCGGTGGCGACGAATCCCGGAGCTACGGCATTGACCCGAATCTTGAATTTGCCAAGTTCCCGTGCCCACACTCTGGTCATCCCGATGACGCCGCTCTTGGTAGCGACGTAGTTGGTCTGGCCGAAGTTGCCGTAAAGGCCCACCACCGACGATGCATTGAGAATCGCACCACCACCGGCATCGATCAGATGCGGCACCGCGGCCCGGGTGCAGTTGAAGACACCCTTGAGGTTGACGCCGATCACCGCATCCCATGCCTCGTCGGACATCATAGACACGACTTCATCGTTCTTGTACTTGACCAACTGAGAATCCCGAACGATCCCGGCGTTGTTGACAACGACATCGATCTTGCCCCAGCGGTCTTTGACCGCCTGCATCGCCGCCGTGACCTTTTCGGAATCGGCGACATTGACCAAGGCGAAGAAGCCCTCGCCACCGGCCTTTTCAATCTGCTCCAGCAGTTCGTCGGTCCCGGCGTCATTGACATCCCAGACGGCGACCTTGCAGCCTTCCTCGGCGAACCGGAGAACCGTTGCCTTGCCGATACCGGCGCCTCCGCCGGTCACCACGACCACGCGGTCCTTGAGTCCCGTTTCAATCATTGTTCTCTCCTTTGAGCCTCTCGTATCATTCCGTGAGTCACGATGCGGGCCGGGAGGCCCGCGCTCCCACTCATAGCTCCACCGTCACACTGCCTCAATTCCCGTGCCTTCTTGTGGCTATTCTCGTTTCTATTTCCCCCGCTGGACTATTTGAAGAACCGGTATTCGACGGTGGCCAGGAAGGTCTGCGGCATGCCGTAGGAACCGGTCACCACGCCCAACTGTGGAATGTTGTAACCAGTCAAAAGGTACTCCTCGTCAGTGATGTTCTTGGCGCTCAAACCCAAGCGCCAGTGGGCGCTGGGCGACAACCAGGAGATCCAGGCATCCAGCAGCCCGAAGGAATCCTGCATCAGAGGTTCAAGAGGCTGGGTCGGATCCAGCGGATGCGGACCGCCCTCGTTGGTCAGGGTGGACTCGTCACGATAGTTGTATCCGATGCTGCCGGTGATCAAACCGCCGGCCAGTGGAAAGTCAAAATTTCCACGAATGGCGCCGGTCAGCTCAGGAGCATTGGTGATCACCTGGGTATCGACGAAACCGTCGTTGTTTTCGTCGAGAAAGGAATCCGGCTCGGCATCGAGATAGGCCACATATCCGGAAAGACCAAACCACGAGTCCGAATTGTAGGCGTATTCCAGCTCGAGACCGCTGACGGTCGCATCCCCGGCATTGAGGAAATTGCCGAAGAAAGCGTCGTTGATTCCGTCCCCAGTGGAGTCGTAGGACTGGAAGGTGCTGACCTGCACATCGGTGTATTCGCCGTAGAAGGCGGCGCCGTTGAGCACCAGGCGGCGGTTGGCCAACACCGACTTGACACCGATTTCAACGACGCTCATGACTTCGTCGTCAAAGGGCTCGGCACTCTCCGGAAAGAAGGTGGACTGTGCCCGGACGTTGTAGCCGCCGCTCTTGAATCCACGGTTGGCCTTGACGTAGCCCATGACATCGGGATTGAACTGGTACTCCAGGCCGATCTTGGGCGCCCAGGAATTGAAGGTGACCTCGTCGTCGAAATCGGCCAGGACCATCAAAATGGTCTCATAGGTCCCGTCGGTATTGAGGACATTGAAGGCCCGCCCGTGCTTGGTTTCACGGGTCGGACGCAGGCCGAGGTTGAGGGTCAAATTGTCGGTCAGCTTTACGTTTCCGTCGGCATAGATTGCGTAGGACTCGGTTCCGACTTCGCCGTCGGTGGTCGTGAATGTGCTTCCGACAAAGGTCGCCTTGACCGTTCCACCGGCGTTGCCGTCAAAGTAGTAGAGACCGACGACACCGTCGAAACGGTCACTGCCGTCGTAGACCAACTGGAACTCCTGCGTCATCTGGTCGTCGAAATAGACCGGCGCCGAGTCGACGATCGGCGCCGGAGTGGTGTCGAAGTCGATGTTGTTTTCGGTGTCGGTCTCACGGTAGGCGGTGATCGACTTGAAATGCCAATCGTCGTTGATATCCCAATTGAGGGTCATGGCGTAGCCTGTGCCTTCGGCGTGGTTGATCGGGGCCAGACCGCTTTCGGTGTCAAAGAGATCCGGCAGGGGGTTGCACTCCACCCCGAGGAAAACCGGACACAGGTAGTTCGGCTGCAGCCGGGTCAGACCCAGGGGTTCGGCATCATCCTCGGCGTGGTCGAAATCAAAGGTCAAGGAAACGTTCTCCGCCGGCAACCACTCGAGTCCTGCACGATAGGCCGTCGTGTCCTTGTTGGAGACTTCTCGGCCGGTATAGAGATTGTCGCCGTAACCGTCCCGGGTCAGTTTTGCAAAGGCCACCTTGGCGCGCAGTTTGCCCGGAACAATGGCGCCACTGATGCCTGCCCGGATTTCCTGCGTATTGAAAGAACCGGTGTTCCAGGAGAGCTTGGCCTCGGTTGCGTCCGTCATTTCCTTTGTGACGTACTTGATGGCGCCGCCGATGGTGTTCTTGCCGTAAAGCGTTCCCTGTGGTCCGCGCATGACCTCGACACGCTCGACATCATAGACGTCAAGCAGGGCGCCCTGGGCCCGTGCGATGTAGACGTCGTTGATATAGAGGCCAACGCCGGGGTCCACGCCCCACAGCGGGTCGGACTGGCCGATGCCTCGCATGAAGGCAGTCAGGGTCGTCGACTGGTTCCGGCCCTGGTAGATCGAAAGATTGGGCACGTATGCCTGGAGTTCGGAGATATCGCTGGCCGCCACATCCTCCAACTGATCGCCGGCGATAACCGACACGGCAACGGGCACTTCCTGGAGGTTCTCTTCCCTCTTCCGCGCGGTCACGACGACCACCTCGCCCTGGAAGACGCCCTCGTCCTCCTCGGCCAGAGCCTCCTCTTGAGCCGGCGTTTCTTCCGCGTCGGCCTGCGCCAGAGCCGACTGGGCCGGGAAGAACAGAACTCCCACCAGCATCATCAGGAAGGCCAGATGAAAGGCCCCGCCCATGGATTTCAGTTTGATATCGACATTTCTCATTTTCAGCCCCCTTCAATAATGATCAATTTCGGTCACTTCACCTCGGGATCGAAACCCATCCCCAGGTTCGGTGGCTCCGACCGGGGCAATAGCCCCAGCCGAAGCAGACGAATGAACTCCTTGACCGCCAGTTTCGGATCCATCCCGAAATGGTTCGGCATCTGAAAACACTTTTCGACCGTGTAGAAATAGAAGAACCAGCGTGTAGCCATAATCACGGCAGACAATGCGTCCACGTCACCAATCTCTCCGGCCTGCCGTCTCGCTTCCAGCTTCTTCCCGTAGACCCGCTTGAACTCCCGCGCCATCACCTTGTAGAACGCCCGGATATGCTGGCCTCGAAACTCGATGACATCGACGTAGAAGAGCAGTATGTGTTCCGAGTTGTCTTCAATCACCTTCTCGATGACTTCCGCCATTTTCTCGAGATCTTCCGGGAAATCCGCCTTTTCATAGAGGCGGCGAAGCGGGTGATCCTCCTTCTGAAGGCCCTTCCAGTAGTCGTTGAGCAATCGTTGGAAAATCGCCTCTTTGCTGCCGAAGTGGTGGTAGAGATTGCCGACGGACAGGCCGGATTCCTCTGCGATCTGGCGCATGGATGTCGCACCGAATCCTTGATTCGAAAAGAGCGAGAGTGCTTTCGAGAGTGCCTGATCAATCGACGCCTGCGACTTGGCTTCTTGACGACTTCGAGACATTGAACCTCCCAAACAAACCGAACGTCTGTTTTGTTTGTATAAGGATAACCGGGCCTTGTCAAGTCTTCCGGACGAATTTTCTTCCTCGGCCCGACGGCCCCCTTGACACAGTTGGTGGAACCGGCGGTCGTAGTGTATAAAGCTTACAGAACGCACGTTCGGTTTTTGGAGGCATCGTGTCGGAACTTGTCATCCCCTGGTCCTTTTTCCTGCTTTACGTCACCGCAATTATCGGTCTCACCTGGTGGCAGCGGCGAGGCGCTTCCTCCCTGCAGGCTTTTGCCGTCGGAAGCCGCAGCGTGCCCCCGCTCTTCGTCGGCCTTTCTCTTGCCGCCAACCTGACCTCGGTCGCCACCTTCGTCATCAATCCCGGTCTGGTCCACGCCTATGGCTGGGCCGGGATCGTGGGATATGGCCTCGCCGCCCCTGCAGGAATCTTCGTCGGCCTGATCGTGACATCCAGGAATTTCCGCCGGGTGGGAGACCAGTTGACCGCCCTGACCGTTCCGCAATGGATTGGAGACCGGTTCGGCGACCAGCGAATCCGAGTCTTCTTCGGTGCGATTTCTTTGCTGCAGGTCTCGTTCCTGGTTCTGATAGTGACGGCGTTGGTCCATGTCCTGATGAGCGTTTTGCAGCTCCCGTTGTGGGCGGCCCTGCTCATCGTCATCACATTTACCTTCGGCTACATCCTGCTCGGCGGGGCGTCTGTACACGTATGGTCAAACAGTCTGCAGGCCGTGACGATGCTCGTTGTCGCGGTCCTTTTGGTTCTTTCCGGCTGGTCCTTCTTCACCGACGGTCTGGGCGGTTTTGTGGAACAGCTGAGAGCTGTGGGACCCTACTATGCCTCGTGGACCAATCCTTCCAGCCTCCTGTTTCGGGACTTCTTCGAGGTGGTCATCGCCAATTTCGTCATCGGATTGGCCATCATCATGCAACCCCACATCATGTCCAAATCGCTCTATCTTCGATCCGGGCGAGACGTCAATCGTTATCTCCTCACCGCCATATTGGCCGGAACGGTATTCACCACCGTTCTCGTCGTCGGCCTTTTTGCGCGGCTTGAACTTGGGGCTGCGGTTCAGCCTGACAAGGTCGTCGCCACCTACCTGGTGACCCACTTCGGTCCCTGGTTGCGATCCCTGATCATGCTGGGAGTCCTGGCGGCAGGGTTTTCCACGCTGGAGGGCGTGACCCTTGCCCTTTCCTCCATCTTCGCCAACGACCTTTATGGCGGCGCAGCCCGCCTTCGCGGCATCCCCGCAGAGGACCTGCAACACAGCCTGCTCAAAGTGGGTCGGCTATTCCTGGTTGGGCTGGCGCCCGTGACGCTGATTCTCGCTTGGTGGCAAGTTGTCAATCCCACTCTATCGGTCGCAATCTTCGCCCAGAACGGCATCTATGCGCTCTTCGCCGCCACCTTTGCCCCCGTGCTCTTCGGCATTTTCTCCAAGCGCGCAACAAAAGGACTCGTGTTCTCGGCAGCCCTCCTGGCACTGGTGGTGCACTTCGGCATGTATTACGGCGGGATCACCCAATATCATAACAACCCGGCAGTCCCGGCAGCCTTTGCGATTGTTTCGTCCACACTCTTGATGGCGGTCGGCTCATTGATGAGGAATTCTCGGTGACGTCTCGGCGTTTTCCAACTGAGGTTGAAATGCTGCGAGTATAGGAGCCAGGTCAGCGGCAGGGTTGGCCTTGGCCGACATGCGCTCCGGCAGGAACGTCAGGTACTTTGTACGACAGTGTCCCCTGTATATTCCCCTTCTCGTCTCCTTTGGCCACGGATGCTCGGTGTATTTACCCAGTCAGACAACAACCTCCGGAAGAATTCTTCCGGAGGTCGAGTCGATCATGCAGAGAACTCGGCCGCAACCACCGGCGTAGCGCCGGCCGCACTCTCTTCGAATCTCAAATCAGGGAAAGGTTTCGGTCCAGGCTCCAGTGTCTCCCGAGTCGAAACCATCGACGAAGATCGCATCCGGCGAAACCAACTCAAACGGTGCGGCTGCAACCGCCCAGCCGAAGAAATCGCCCTCCTCCACAGATCCGCCCCCATTCGACTGGGATATGGTCGTGTTGTCTACGGAAACTCCGGTCGCTGTGCCGAAGAGGATCATGACCCAACCGGCATTGACGGTTGTATTGATGTCCTCGGCGGGAACGCCGACGGCCAGGTCGTCGAAGCCGTCACCGTTGAAATCGGTGGTTGTCAGAGCAAATCCGAACGCGTCATAATCCTCATTGTTTCCGTTTTGGCTCAGCATGCCTTGATGAATGTATTGGTCGTCATCATCGAC
>JBDLIO010000059.1:0-8513 GCA_039714865.1 Acidobacteriota bacterium
GCCGCGGCCTTGGCGGACAATCGTCCCGACTATGCCGACGCGGCTTCCAGACTCCACACCCGCGCCGATATCCGCTGGACTCCGCTCGGCAGACATGGCTAGTCGGCAGCCGGTAGGGTGGGTGCTCGCACCCACGCGCTTGGAGATTTCAGCCGTTTCGCTTGGGTGCGAGCACCCACCCTACTCTCTCAACAGACTGCCGGTCTGCCGGAATTCTTGACGCGGCCCGCGGCGGTGGTTATCTTGGGGCGATGTCCCGGATTCCGGCCAATCTCCCGCCTCTTATTGCCAAGGAGCAACTCACGATGCGCATCAGAACTCTGCTTATCGGCCTCTTCTTCGCCATTTGCCTGGGGCTTTTGGCCGCCCCCCTGGCTGCCGCCGAAAAGAAACCGGCCTTCAAACCGCTGATGGATGGAAAAACGCTCAAGGGATGGCATCCGGTGGGCGACGGCAAATGGACCGTCGAGGACGGCGTCTTCGTCGGCCGGGCAAACAACGAGAAGCTCTACGGGCTCCTGGTCAGCGACAAACAGTGCAAAAACTTCTCGGTGCGATTCGAGTTCAAGGTCGCCCAGGGCCTTATCCAGGTAGTGCATCGTGTGGAGGTATTCACCCACCGGACCGCCGCCCCACCGTCCGACGTCCAGTTCTTCGAGATCATCGGGGAAGCCCTCGAAAGGGTGATGGAGGGACAACGTCAACATCCACGCGCAAAAAGGCCGGGGCAGCTCGGCCAGTCGATCCCCCATCTGCCCGAGGAAATCACGATCGTTGAGGCCCCAACCTATCTTCCGGCCGGGTTCAAAGTCTGGACTGAAAAGGCTGGTTTCATAGCCGTAGGCCCGATGGCTGATGCCACGATTCCAAAAGGCACGGTCGAAGGGAACGGCCGATATCGTTTGATAGCCCCGGTCCGACAGGATGCCGGCCAGGGAGGTGTAGTGGTTGGCAGCCGTCTTGAATGCCGCTGCACCGTCGGCCAGGGGCAGCAGCGAGGTCTGGGTGATCAGTTCCGCGTCGGAGCTTCTGCCGTGACCGGTCTGGTCGGCCGCCTGTGTAAACCACAGGCCCTCCATCGCCCATCGCGTCAGATGGGGCATCACCAACCGGCCTCCGATCTCCAGGCCAACGACGAAAGCCTGCACGCTCTCCGCCTGGACCATCACGACGTTCATGTCCCGGGCCACGCCGAAGGTCGTGCCCTCGCCCCTCCGGTCGTCCGCCGTTTCCCGGAACCAGCGTTCCAGTCGATCGATCTCAGCATTTGAGACCGTCTTTTCGCGGAGCCCATGGTAGGCCGCCCGTGCAAAATCGAGGATATGCCCCGCAGTGACCCCGATGTCCCTTGCGACGAAAACACGACGAAAGACCTGCCGATGAATCGGTCGTTCGGCTGCCCACCACAATCCAATCCCAGCCGCCATACACAACAAAGTCGCGGCTGCGGCCCGCCGCCTGAGAGGAGGCAACTCATAGTTGATCACTCGAGCCGCCACGATGGCACCTCCGCCCGCCAAGCCAAGCAACAGGAAGAGCACATCACCTGCGGTGAACAGGCTGATGATGCTTTGACCGACCTCATCGGTCTGACCCATCGTGCTCAGCGAGCCGATCGACGGCAAATCGGAAAAAAAGCGCAGATAGATGCGGTCCGCGACAAAGACCGTGATCATCAGCAGGCTGGCGGACCACGCCAGCCACGGCCGCGCCCTTCTCCCCGCCAGTGCCACCAGGGCAGCCAAGGCACACAAACTGAGGGCAGTGACGACCCCTCCAACAAACGTGCCTTCGACCACCGACCTCTCCACGAAAAAAGACACCAGGACCATCCACGCCAGGTCAAGGCGCCCGGCCACCCATCGGAAAGGTCCGATACGGCGACGCTTCCCAAAAACAAGCAGAAAGACGAGTCCGATCAGCGATACACCTACAACCGCCCCTTCATAGCTCGGCAAAACCACCATCAAGGTTGCCGGAGGGTGTTGATCTGTTCTTTGGGAAAAGAAGCAGACCCCTTCTTGAACAAGATCCCATTCGAGAAACCACAGCCCCGCGCTGTTGGGCGGCTTGAGCAGAACCTCAATTTCGATCTCTTCACCGGGTTTCACCGGTTTGTCGAAATAGGTCCGCGCTCCCTTCTCATCCCTCCTCCACCAACCGAATCTTCTCCAACTGCCCGCGACGCCGAATGTGCCATCTGACACCCATTCGACGGTGCCGTTGTTCTCAAGGACAAGCCGGGCCGTTTCACTCTCTCCTACGCGTACCAAACGGGGCTGAGAAACATCAAGCTGAACGAAGGAATGGCTCCGAGAGACCTCAACCGGCGCGCCGTCGACAGGAGTCGGATCCCGGTGTGCAACCCAAAAGACCCCCTCTTGCACAACATCCCATTGCACCAGGAAATCCCCAGCCTGTTGGGGCGCCAGCAGAGTCGCCTTGAGCGTCACGGACGCGCCGGGCCGGACAATTTCATCAAGGGGCGTCCGGGCGCCCTCCCAATCAACAACGTCATGATCAGGCGTCAGCCAATGGGCGGCCACGGCGAAGCCACTTGCGGGATCCCAGCCTTGGGTGCCTCGATTGCTCAGGGTTACCCGAACGACAACCGTCTCACCGGTAAGGAGGGTTGCCGGCACCCCTGGTTCGAGAACTTCGACATCCCATGGACCCTGCGCCCACAGGGCGGCGACGACGGCAAATTGAACCAATAATGCCAGAAAAAATGCAGTTGGCGTATGGCGGGTCATTGCCGCGAAAGTATAGCTCTAACTACCCGCGACTCGCTCGTTGTAGCGCCGGATGATAGTATCGGGCAGATCGGCTTCCTCAGAGAGGTAGATGATCGGCTGAGCCTTGAGAATCAGGATGGCGTCGAAGCCATTGGCTTTGCCATAGTCCGAGGAAACCTTGCCGACCTTGAGCGCAATTTCCGCAAGATATTCTTCCTGTTTGACCGACACACTACGTTCGAAGTCCCGTTTGGCGTCTTCGAATGAACGGCGAGCCTCCAGCTCGTCACGGCCGAGGCGATCCAGGGTTTCCTGCGACGCGATCGACTGCTGTTGGGCGATTTGCTGCCGTATTTCGGTCACCCGAGCCGCGGCAACCTCGACTTTTTTTTGCTCAGATTCCGCCCAGGCTTCAAACTCCTTGACCTTCGCCTCGCCTTCCTTGACCTGCATTACGGCCCGCTCGGCGTCAACGAAGCCGATCTTCCCGGCCGACGCCGGTCCCACAACCGCCACCAGGGCCATCACCACGATCATTCCTGTCATTCGCCGCATTTCAAGCCTCCCATCCCAAACCGGTGGCGGATTGTAGCACCGCGACCCCAACCCGGCGGGGCCGGAACCAAAACGCGACCGACCGGCCCCGCCGGGCAGCTATCAGCCGTCAGCTATCAGCTCTCAGCCCGGAAGAACTCTCTCCAAGTTCTATTTTGGTCACGAAGTGACGCTGCCCAGCCACCAATCATACCGACGGCAGTGCAAGCGCCAGCTGAGAGCTGAGAGCCGATAGCTGACAGCCACTCATCCTCAAACAAATTCGAAACTCTGAAGTTGTTCGCGGATGAGTGTCGAACACCCCTTCCCACCAGGCCCCGGCTTCGCTACCCTCTCTGGCCGGAGGCACGATGGGACTTCTGACAGGATCCGCGAGTGTGACTCGGTGCATCGCGACATCGAGACCCGACAACCCCGAATTCAACGATTTCGCGTTTGAAGAGATTCTCCCCGGTTCGACAGTACGTGAACGCGTGGGCTTTCTGCCCTTCGAGCCAGGCGCCCAATATCAGATCGGCCAGCATCGATGGGCCTTCCGCGTCCGCATCGATACGCTCAAGCCGGATGGCACCGCCGTTCAGGAGCACCTGAAAGAGTTGATCCGGGCCGAAAAGGAAGCGACCGGCACTCCCTTCATCCACCCGCGCAAGAGGCGCACGCTGAAACAATTGGCCGAAGAAGAACTGCTGCTCAAAGCCACGCCACGGTCTCGGGTGATTGAGTGCTGCCTCGACGACCACACTGTGTGGATTGGCACGACGGCCAAGACCCACATCGGCACGGTGCTCGGCCAGCTCTACCAACTGGGCATCGTCTCCGACTTCTCTACACCCTGGATGAACGAGGGCGAAGAAGATCCCTTGAGCGAGATCGTCGATGCCCCCGAGCCTTGGCAGTCGGTCTTGGGCTGTCGTTTTCTGCGCCTGCTTCTGGAGGATGGCGAAGTCACGGTCGAGCCGGAAAACGGAGCGGTGCGCCTGGCCACCCGGGACGCCCGTATCACCTTGACCGGAGCGGTGATGGCCGATCTTCTGCGCTATGTCGAGCGAGGGGCGGAGATCCTCAACGCGAAAATGGCCACCGCCGACGCGACCTTTCGATTCGACGCCCTCAACTACCGTCTCGGTGCTCTGCGCGTCGAAACCGAGAGCCACGAACACTGGGAGGAACTGTTGGACGAACGGCTGGAAAAGATCGAGGCGGTCCATGATCTCCTCGATCGGAAATTCGCCGCCCTTCGTCCGCGACTCGAGAAGTAGCGGCCCACCACGCCCACCAGAGCCGTTCCGGCTCCGGTGGGCTACAATCACTCCATGACCATTCATTCGCTGGTCGATCGCCACTTGCCGGCAAACAGTCTCGGGTGGCGCCGGATCGCCGGAAGCGGCTTACGGTTCATCATTACCGTCGTCGAACATATCGATTACGACAAGGTGGCAATTCGGGCCTCCGGCCTGGCCTACGCCAGCCTGCTGGCCATCGTCCCGCTAATGGCAGTCGTCATCTCGGTCTTCAGTGCCATCCGTGCCTTCGACAATATTGAGCAGCGCGTTCGTCAGTTCCTTGTGGAACAGTTCGTAGCGGCCCGCCACGCCGAGGTTGACCAGTGGATTGAACACTTCGCGGACGGCGCCTCCCGGCTTGGAGTTCTGGGATTCCTGCTGCTGATCGTCACCTCGATTCTGTTGTTGTCGGCGATCGAGACCAATTTCAACCAGATCTGGCGGGTCGAGCGTCATCGAACCTGGCTCTCAAGGGTGACGTCCTACACTTCTGTCCTGGTTTTGGGGTCCATCTTCGTCGGGGCCAGCCTGACGCTGTCAGCCCGGCTCCAGACCCTTTTGGTGACACACGGTCCGTTGGATCCGGGCATCATCGCCTGGTTCAACGCCTGGACTGTTCCGTTCCTCCTGTCGGCATTGGCCTTCCTGGTGGCCTATCTGGTGGTGCCCAACGCTTCGGTTTCTTTCAGGAGTGCATTGCTCGGCGCCGTGATAGCGGGAGTCCTCTTCGAAATCGGGAAATTGGTATTTGCCAGAACAACCGGTGCCAGCGTCAATCTGTCGGTCCTCTATGGATCCCTCGCGGCACTTCCGATCTTCCTGATCTGGCTCTACTACACCTGGGTCATCGTTTTGATCGGGCTCGAGGTTGCCTACACTCACCAATACCAGGGCGCCCAATCTCGCCCTACATTCGAGGAGCGAGGTTTGGAGAGCATCCAGACCAGTCTCGACGTTTACCTGGCCGTAGCCTCACATTTCATCAAGGGGGGCGAGACTCCGACGACGGACCTCCTGGCCCGCGAGTTGTCCATCCCCAGCGATCGTACGGCGCTGGCCCTTCGGCGGCTGGCCGACGGCGGCCTGGTATACCGCGCCGGAGAACACAGCACCCAAAAAATCATCTGGGTGCCCTCGTCGGCCCCCGATCAGACCACGCTGAGCGACATCGTCCGGGTTCTCGGCACGTCACCGTCTTCGATGGGCCAGGATCCCTACAGCGCCGGGATTATTGAAGCATTCGTCGATGCCGGCCTCGATGCGTTGGGTAACCGGACGGTCGCCGACGTGATTGGGCGGCAGGCATAGGAAGCTCTCAGCTGAGAGCTTCTTATTGCGCCAACGGGATATCCTTGGCCACGCTGGAGAGCAGCAGAAGCATCATCCGGTTCTCGATCTGCCAGAAACGAAGCACCTTGGCAGCCGGGAGAACCTCAAGGTATTCTTTCTGGAAATCGCGCTGGACCAGCCACTCGTCCCGTTCGATCTCCAGGATGATTGCCAAGGCGGCTCCAGCTTCGGCCTCCGTCAGCACACCTTTTCTCTTGACGAACTCCTTGATCAGTGTGATTCGTTTCTCGAAAACCGGGTGCATGACGGCTTTGTAATCGTCGAACACCGGCTCAAAGGCGGCCCACTGCTCGTCCGTCAATGCCATCGCTTCTTTGACCAACTCATCGTAGTCCTCGGTCAGGACCTCATAGGTCAAAATTGTCTTATCGGATACCTGGGCGTCTGCCGGGACAACAATCGCCACGACCAACAGGACCAGAAATACAACCAAATTCCTCATGTCGACTCCTCCGCCGGATCCTTCGACCCGTCCTATTTCACTTCTTTGATCTTGAATTTCCCGAACGCCACACCAAGATCGAACCCCCTGCCCGTACCCACCAAAGCCAACGAGACTTCTCCCTTGGTATAGACCGAAGCCGAACTGGATTTAACGGCGCCCGCGTGAGCCTCGGCAGCCACATAGCTTCCGAAGATCTCGGAGATGTCACGGACGTTCGAAACCTCGCCGGTTCCCTCGACGATCTCGGACTTGCCGAAGGTCAGGCCTCCGCCCTTGACCGAAACCTTGATTTTGGCCGTCTGGCCGTTGTCACATTCGATCCGGCCATCTCCCGAGGCGGTTTTGTAGAATACGGACCAGCCCTTCAACGAGTAGGTCATTGTGCAATCGATGTAGCGGTCATCCGCAGAAGAAGCCACGGAAACACCCAAAAATGAAAATGCCAACGCCAGGACCACGATACTCAAAAAGCACCGATTCATCGAATCCTCCTTTGATGTTCGCCTCATCGAGGAAACACCATTTGGTTCCCGGCCATTCTACTGCATCAACATCGGTTCGCCGGCAAGCTATGATGGACCCATGATGATCGCGGTGTGCACCACACAGACCCGACCGAACCAAAACTCCTCATCGAGGCTGAACCGATGACCGGCGTTCGCAACCGCAGAACCTACACCCGTCTTCTGTTCAGTTTGATCCTGCTTGTCGTCCTGACGCCGTTTTTCAATTTGATTCCCGGAGGCAAGCCTCTCCTCCACCTCGCCTTTATTGTCGTCATCGTTACGGCGGTCTGGGACATCGCCCGCACACCCCGCTTGTTGATGATCGGTATCACCCTCGGGTTTCCGGCTTTGGCGGCTCGATTGACATCAATGGTCGGCGACTCCGATGCGCTTCTCCTCAGAGGCGCCGTGCAAGGTTTGGGCGTCCTTTTTTTCTCCTATATCGTTTTCGAAATCATCTGGGACATCACAACCAGCATCGATGTCTCCAACGACACAATTCGTGGCGCGTTCTGTGCCTACCTTCTGATGGGTCTGGCCTGGGCCTCCGCCTATCAGCTGGTGGCTCTGCTCCAGCCTGGCGCCATCAACATCGGCACAGGAACAGAATCCGCCCTGGTGCAGAATTACACCTACTACAGCTTTGTCGTGCTGACAACTCTCGGATTTGGAGACATCACGCCGGTCTCCGGCTTGGCCAGGGGCCTGACGTGGATCGAGGCAGTTGCCGGCCAACTCTTCATCGCGACAGTCATCGCCCGCCTGATAGGCATGCGAATGAGGGGTAATCCAGACCGTTGACCCGAAGATCCGGATGTCGGGCATCGGTCGATTCCTGATTCCGGTATGATGGGGGTTGGTGAAAGAAGCCCGAGATTCACGGGCCCGGGAGGTCTGCTGTGCGAAAGCTGAATGTGATGATAAAGGTAGGTGCCGTTGCCCTGGCATGTTGCGGCCTCGCTGCCTGCGGTTCCAAGCCTGTCATCGGGGTTCTATTGGCGGAATCCGGCGAAGCGGCTTCCTATGGCACGGCCATGAGAGACGCCATGGAATTGGCCGTCGAACAGGCCAGAGCCGACGGCAGCTATCCCGATGGTCTGACTATTCATTGGGCCGACTCCGCATCGGACCCCGAGACCGCTGCCATGCAATACAAGGAGTTGGCTTCCAAGGGCTCGAAAATGGTGATTGCCGGCGTCACTTCCGGTGAAGCCAAAGCCATGCTGCCGGTCATCGAAAGAACGAATGTCCCTTGTCTCTCCCCGTCGGCTTCGGCGCCCAGTTTGACCAAAGACAGCAAACTGTTCTACCGCATCTTTCCCTCCGACGAGTTGGAAGGACGCCGTGCCGGACGCTTTTTGAGGGAGGACCAGGATCTCGAAACGGTTTTGATCTTCACCCAGGATTCGGAGCAGGCCAGGGGTATCGAACCGCCCTTCCGCCATATCTTCGAGCAGGCGATGCAGGGCAAAGTCGTCGACCGCATCTTGCTTAACGATCCGGACAATGATTTATACGTAAACCAGCCTGATATGGTTTTCTTTTTTTGAAAACCTCTTTTTGATATTGGAAACTTGAAACTGGATGTTTGTTTGCAAGGGGCAAGGCGCATAGCGCAAAGCGTTAATAGTTTATTTAT
>JBDLIO010000060.1:0-8482 GCA_039714865.1 Acidobacteriota bacterium
CCAGAAGAATCGGTTGGTACCGGCCGTCGTCCAGGGCCGCCTGAACGGCATCGACCGCGGCTTGTTGTTCGGAGTTGAGGTCGTGGCGGACGTCTTTCTTGCCGAGGGACCAGCGTGGCTTCTTGGCGGCAGCCTGGCGGAATCGGTGAACCAGGGCTTTGGCCTCCAGTGCCCTGATGACGGAGGGTGTACACCCGAGGGCGGCACAGACCTCGGACTCGAGGGCCGGTCCATCGTGATCGAGCAACCATTTCAGGACTTCACGTTGCCGAGGCGCCCGGCCGCAGTTTTCGAGAAGCTCGTCGATCGGCTCGGGGACGAGGGCGACGGCGCCGACCTCCGAGCGGGGAGGCCGGTCGCGGCGGCTTCGGCTGAGTCGTACCAGGCCCTGGTGTTCCAGCGCATCGAGAGGTGTGCGGGTACCGGCACCGGCTCTGGCCAACAATCCAGCGACCGGCAACTTGCGGTGTTCGAGCAGCGCGGCCAGGATGGCGCGTTGTTTCTCGGGCAGCATATCGAGGTCGGCACCCGCGCCCTTGGGTGTCGGCTCGGCCTGCTCTGTGTCGGCTCGGAGCAAGCCGGCGGGAAGCATCGTCGCCAGGGTCGTGCCCAACGGACAGCGGTAATACGAGGAGATGAAATGAGCCAGGTCAAGGATATGGGTGGGGAGCAGGGGTTGATCGTCCAGAACCTCGACGATGGGCCGAATCGACGACGCCTCTATCGGCGCCGTTTCGGTCAATTCGGTGATGACGCCGGTACTCTCCCGACGCCGGACCGGCACCCGGACCCTGATGCCGACTTGAACCGCACGTTCGAAAACCACGGGAACCGCGTACACAAGCGGTTCCGGAGCACTTCGGGGGATGGCGACGAACACGAACATCGAACGCCATGGTAGCGGAGTTGCGGCAGAGTGTTCCCGATTCGCAGGCGGGGACGCCAGCGCTACAACGACCTGCGGAGGACCTCGGTTACTAATATCGCCGGAAGCAGGTTTGGTGTCAGCTCCGGCAGAAGTTCGGCGCCCTCGGTCCTGGCGCGCTCCACCTGGCCGTCGGCTTCGAGGGCGATGATGCGCAGGGCCCGGGCGAGGTCGAGGACCTGGTGGAGTGAGAAGTCCGCTCCGGCAGGGAATTCATTTTTCTTGTCCATGAGATCGAGCTGAACGATGGCTTCAGACGATCTCCCGGTCGCCACCAGGGATGCGGCGAGGGCGAGGCGTCCCTCCCAGGCGGCATCGGGGTTGCGCTCGATGAACGCCTCCATTTCAGCAATGTCGCCTGCATCGCTTTGACCCATGCGCCACCGCGCCAGGCAGGCGATCGCTTCACCTGCGGGGGCCAGATCGAACGAGCCCACGTTAAAATCCTCCGGCTGCACCTCGTCCCACCACAGGTGCATTCGAGCCTCGAGAGTCCGCCACGACTGAACCGCAACCTCATTCTGACGCCCTGTGTTACCCAGCCGGTGGCCTACCACCTCCTCGATGACCTCCGCATCTCGGTCTTCGATCCCAACCCGTACGAGGAGATGCGGCCCGTCAAAGCTCGATCTGGTCCCCTGGGAACGGAACTCGGGATCGACGATGAGCCGCCTCAGGGTTTCCTCCGCCTCTTTGAACCGCCCCGCCAAGGCCTGAAGATGGGCCAGCCGATACTGAGCATCCGAGCTCCTGGTCTCCTCGGCGGCGGAAATCAGTATGCGTATTGCTTCCTCCAATTCGCCGCTCCTTGCCAGGGCAGCGGCACCGGCGAGGTCAAAGATCAGGCGATAGGCGGGTTCGCGGAGGATCGGTTCGAACCGACCCCGGCTCTCGCCAAACATCCGCCGGACCACGGATGGGTCGCTGTCCTGCTCGTTCGCTGTCCACTGAGCCAACGACCTCATGAAATCAAGCCGAAGCTCCGAGAGGTCGCGCCCGAGATTCGGGCTATCGAGAGGATTCCCCATGGAGTCGTAGCGGAGCACCTGCCCGTCCTTCATCGTGAGCTCGATACCACCATCGGGACCATCGATCAGACCGGACTCTTCGGAGACATGGCCGCCTCTGCCGTCGCCGAGCGGAAGATAGGACCTCCAGCGGATCTTCCGTGTGTCGCCGGATTGTCCCATGGCGAGGCCGCCGAACCTGATCGACTCAGCTACCACCGCAACCCAGGATTGCTGAATCGACTCTCCCTCGATGGCGATTTCACCCAAGAACTCAACGACGCCCATCAGGTTATTGGGACCAAGAAACCGGAAGCCGGGCCCTGCGTCGACCGGTGTCGGATAGACGCCTCTGACCCGACCCGAAACCAGAAGGACCTGCTGCCATGCCCCGGGCGCCGCGACGTATCGGAAGACCGCCGACGGAAAGAAGGTCATGTGCTGGGCAACGAGCAGCGGCTCCACCAAACCGTCGTGATCGACGTCGATGAAATGGAGGAAGGCCCTGAGCTCCTTGCCGTAGTCGAAATTCCACCAGATGCTCTCTTCGGGAAGGAACTTCGTGAGGACCCGGCCTCCACGATCGAAGAGCCAGACCTCCGGTCCCTTGAGCGGGCCGGTCCTCGAGCCGCTTTGCACGGACTCGGAGATGACCAGCCCGACTTCCTCGACGCCGTCGCCGTCGAGGTCGCCCCGAATCTGCTGCCTGACCGGGATCTCGAAGTCCCGCCGCCAGGTCTCGCTGCCCTCGGCGTCGCGCCCGGCGATGAAGGTCTCGCCCACATCGACGGCCACGGTCGGTCGGCGGATGAGAAGGCCTGCCCCGGTTACTGCGACTGCGACGAGGAGCAGGACGGCTGTTGCGGTGAACAGCGTCTTTTGACGAAGGCGTGGCATCAGCCGCTCGGCATCGAGAACCTTCCGGACTCCCGCGGCGGTCAAACGCTCCTGCGGCTCCGGCTCAAGCATGCGACGAATCAGCCGGTTCAGCCAGCGCGGGCAGTCAGGGCTCTCCTTTCGCACCGACGGCGGCCTCTCCTTCTGCCGGCGGGTCAGCGTGGCAATGGCTGTCGATTCCCGGAGTGGAATCTTGCCGGTCAACGCTTGATACAGCGTCAACCCGAGGCCATAGACGTCTGAGGCGCCGCTGAGCTCGGTTCCCAGGGCCTGCTCCGGCGCCATGTAGTCCGGCGTGCCGACCACCATCTCAGTCTCAGTGACGGTCACACCCTCTTCCAAAGGCCGCGCGAGGCCCATGTCGCAGAGCTTGACCGCCTGATCGTCGCCCAACAGGATATTCCCCGGTTTGACGTCCCGGTGGATCAGACCGAGACCGTGCAGGTGCTCCAGTGCCGAGGCGACCTGCCGACCAATCTCGATGACCCGTTCGGCGCTCATGGGGCCGGCATCCTTGAGCGAATCCCGCTGGCTCTGACCCTCCACCCACTCCATGCTCAAGTAGAGCTGCCCATCGGTCTCATGAAGGTCGTAGACCGAAACGATGCTCGGGTGTCCCGAACGCGAGGTCCGCACCTCCCGCCGAAGGCGCTCCCGCGTCTTCGCATCCCGCAGGTCGGGGTGCAGCACCTTGACCGCCACCCGGTGCCCGACCTTGGTGTCCATGGCGGCGAAGACCCGGCCCGATGCACCGGAACCAAGGAGCGTGCGAAGCACGAACCGTCCGCCGAGGGTGTCGCCCGCCTGGACCGAACCATCTCCGGCCCTTCGGGGTCGGGAGTCGTCCATTCTGGTGACGGTTTGATCGTGGTCTCGCATCGTTCGGCGGCGTTATTGTAGCGTGGGAGTCACCGCCGATCGAGCGAAGCAAGACGGTTTGTGATCAGAAATGGTGTTTATTCAGGAAATAGCGTCCACAGGAATCGCCTCGACGTCTTCCGTGATCGGGTTTGGAATAGTGTTGAAGCGCCCGCGTCCCCGCGGGCGTCGGTTTGCCCAACGCCGTTCCGAATCGCAGGTGGGGACGCCCGCGCTACAACGCAGGCGGGGACGCCTGCACTACAAGGTCCGGTCAAGTTTGCTCCTGCTACCCTTGAACCATGACACCGCCTTCGTTCGGCAAAAGGGTACACGGCGAAATCGAAGGATCAGCTGGATCGGTTCGGGACGAGGTCCTGGCGATCGTCAGTTCCATCCCTCGGGGAAAGGTCGTCAACTACGGCTGGATTTCCCGGGCGATGAACAGTCGGATCTCTCCGTTGGCCGTCGGGTGGATGCTGCACCGATGCCCTGAGGGCGTGCCGTGGCACCGTGTGGTCAACGCCTCCGGGCGGTGCTCGACAGATCGAACAGGAGATATTCCCCAGGGCCTTCAACGGGCCATGCTCGAAGGCGAAGGTGTGGTCTTTCGACTCGATGGTTCGCTCGACCTGAAAGTCTATCTGTGGGATCCGGAAGATGGGTGACCTCCGGGCCGGAACTTCGGTTGGCGCTCGATGGGGTCGGTGGGTCGGTCCGGCCCTGTTCCTCCTTGTGTGGATCGGGCCGACCGGTGGCTTGCAAGGCAACGCCAAGCTGGTCGCCGGTACGGCGCTCTGGATGGCCGTCTGGTGGGTGACCGAAGCGGCCCCGCTGGCAGCGACCTCGCTGGTGCCGATCGTGATGTTCCCCCTGCTGGGGGTTCAGAGCATTCGGGACGTGACGCCCAACTACGCCAACCATATGGTCTTTCTTTTCTTTGGTGGATTCGTCCTGGCCCTGGCGGTCGAGGCGTCAAATCTGCACGAACGGGTAGCCCTGGTGGTGCTTTCCAAGGTGGGCTCGTCCCCCCGGAGATTGGTCTGGGGCTTTCTGCTGGTGACCGCAGGATTGTCGATGTGGCTTTCCAACACGGCGACCACTTTGATGCTCCTGCCGATCGCCGCGGGCGTGGTCGCCAGGGTCGAGGATCGCCGGGCGGGTTCCCGCCTGTTCTTGGCGGTGGCCTACGGGGCCTCGGTCGGAGGCATGGCAACATTGGTGGGAACGCCTCCCAATCTGGTATTGGCCGGTATGGCGCCGGAATTGCTGCCGGATTTGCCGCAGTTGACCTTCGGCGGATGGATGCTGTTCGGTCTGCCGCTGGTGATGGTCCTGCTTCCGGTCCTCGGTCTTCGGTTGGGCCGGGGACTGGCAGGGGGCAAGGGCGGCAGCGAGGCGATCGCCGCCGCTCGCTCCGCTCTGGGCCCGGTGACCTCACATGAAAAACGAGCGGCCGCCCTGTTCCTGATGACCGCCGTTGCATGGATCACGAGGCCCGGATTCGATTTTGGTTCCCTGCACCTGCCGGGCTGGGGTGAATTGTTGGCCAACGGTGCCCTGGTCAGCGATGCCGTGCCGGCCGTCGCAGCGGCGGTGCTGGCGACCCTCTTGCCGGCGGGTACCAGGGATGGTCGCCGCATGCTCGGTTGGGTGGAGGTTCACGATGGTGTGCCATGGGGCATTTTGTTGCTCTTCGGAGGTGGCTTTGCGTTGGCCGATGCCGTCAGGGTCTCGGGGCTCGACGCCTGGTTGGCCGACCTGCTGGGCGGCCTGGCCGGGTTGCCGCTGCCGGTGGTCATCTTGACGCTCTGCCTGGTGGCGACCTTCGCGACCGAGCTGACCTCGAATACCGCCACGGCGACCCTGCTGATGCCGGTGATGGCCGCGCTCTCAGGCGTGCTCGACGTTCCACCATATCTGCTGATGGTTGCCGCCACTTTGAGCTGTTCGTGTGCCTTCATGCTGCCGGTGGCGACTCCTCCCAACGCGATCGTCATCGGATCAGGGCATGTGACGCCGAAAGTGATGGCCCGCGAGGGTCTGTGGCTCAATCTTGTCGTCGCGGTTGTATTGACAGTGATGGTCTTGACGTGGGGGAGGGTTGTATTGCCGGTTTGAGGGGAGGGACCTGAACGTCCAACGTCCAACTCTCAACGCTCAACGTCGAAGTAGGAGAATGGCGCCCGCTGTTGCGGTCGCGGTTCCGGTCATCTGACGCTGATGCGGATCTCGGTCGCGGACGCTGATTGCTGAGACCGTCGCTGTTTTCTGAAGCGGCCCCTGTTCCTGACGCTGTCGCTGGATTCAATCAGTAACTTGATCGCCTGATCATGAACAGGGCCAAATAGGATTGTCGCTTGAGGTTCATTGTGGGCTCCCACTCGACGGTATCACGGCGATCATTTTGGGTGGCCGGGATCGGAGTTGGGAACCGCGTCAGCGTCAGCAATCAGGGGCCGGGACGTGAACCGAAACAGCGACCGCGTCAGTCATCCGCGGCGGCGACCGCCTCCATGGACTGGGCCGGACCGATATCTCGGCAGGTCCCACCCGGGAGCGATGGTTGATCCATCACCCTGTTGGATTGATCAGTCGCCAGGTCATCGCCCGGACCTGGTCGAAGAGGTCGAGGGCGGTAGTGGTTCGGTTTTTGTCTATGGCTCCTGCTTGGGCGAGAAGCCTGAGATGGGTGTCGACTTCTTTGGCTGAGGCGTATGCGATTCGCCAGTGGTGGGTTCGGTCTCGCCCGACCCTGCCGTGGCCTTCCGAGAGGTTGGCGGGAACCGAAGACGCAGACCGGATGACCTGGTCGGCGATACTCTTGAGGGGCGCCGGGACTCGGGTCACCAGGGCGATTGAGAGACCGGCCGCTTCAAGGGCTTTCGAGTGGGCGATCAGGTTTTTGTTGGGGAGCGCTTTGAGCATGGTGACCTCCGGGTCGTTCATGCCCCTCCAAATGCTGGTGGGCCAACCTGTGTCAAGGGTCGCGCAGCGACCGTCAGGCTTGCCCTTTACACAGGTTGGGCCACCAGCTATCCAGCCCCTCAATACGTGAACGACCCGGGGGTGACCATGCCTGCGCCGCCGCGAAGCATGTCGCCGCCCCGATCGCTGAGGCTGTCCCTGTTGCTGCCATCTGTTGCTGTCTACTGATACTGTTATCTGACACTGTCCACTGTCTCTGCCCCTGAATCCAACCCCGGCCTTCGGGAGCGCATTGAGGTCACCGTTGATCGGATGGCTGCCGATCGCTCCCGCTCGGTGCATTTCCCTCAAGGGTCGCCATGGTCGAAATCGGGGGAGCATCGCCCCTTGAGGAAAATGACCTCGGCGGCCTTCGGCGTTGGCCGAGACTCAATTGCCGGCGCGCTCGCCGAGCGTTGCCAGGTGTCGCCCTTCTTCGCATCGACGGCTCGGTTGGGAGATCTGCTCGATGAAGAGAGGGCGCACCAGGCACGCGCCGTTTTGGGGTTTTGGGCCCTCTCGAGGTTGGAGGGCGCCGCCGAACCTTTCGGTATATGCTTCGTTGTCAAGAATGAAGGGAGTCTTGCCATGCGTACCAGACGAATTCTGATTGCCTTGACCGTGTGTGTTGTGGCCCTCGTCGGGTGCGGCGTCAACACGTCCTACCGAATCGACGACGGGACGACCAGAACCGGAGGCATACTGACGGTCAACGGGAGCATTCGGGTCGGGTCGGACTGCACGATCGGCGGCGACTGCACGACGGTCAACGGGCGGATCGAAGTCGGCGACCGGACCAAGGTCGAAGACTTGCAGACGGTCAACGGCCGGATCACGGTTGGGGAAGACTGTCTGATCGACGGGGACCTCGGAACGGTCAACGGCCGGGTCAATTGCGGTTCCGGGTCCAGAATCACCGGTGAGGTCGGCACGGTCAACGGGGACATTACCCTCGACGGCGCCAGCGCCGAGCACGATGTCACGACGGTCAACGGAGACGTTGAGTTGTCGGCCGGTGCGTTCGTCGGAGGCGATATCGTCATCTCAGGAAACTCAAAATCGGGCTCGGGGATAGAAATTCGGATAGCCGATGGTTCGATCGTTGCCGGTGATGTCAGGGTCAAGAGCAAACGTAAGGTGCGGGTGGTGCTCTCCGGTGGAGGCGAAGTGCAGGGCAAGATCAAGGGCGCGGAAGTTGTGAGAGAGGACGAGAGCGTGAAGGCAATTGAGACCCCGAGCGGCGAAGAGGGAACAGAAGAAGAATAGCCACAAAAAGGCACAAAGAGGCACAAGAAGAACGTTGAACATCCAACGGAACCGTCAGGTTCCGCATCCAGAGGATGCAGTGCGGGCCGGGAACCGACGCCAGGATCAGCGACCGCGTCAGCGGCAGGGGCAGGGGCAGGGGCAGGGGCAGTTTGGCAGCGTCCGCGACCGGGGCAGGGGCGGCGTCCGCGACCGGCGCCGGCCGGCGTCTCGGTCGGTGCAAACTTTGGGCGGCCGATGATTTGTAGGGGCGGGTCCCCGTGCCCGCCCGTTGGCTCTGCTGGAATACGATGTCATGGAATAGCCGGATCGTTCATGCCCGCGCTGCTGCCGAGCATGTTGCCGCCCCGGTCGCTGCCAACCGACGCTGTCCACTGCCCCTGGCTCTGCCTCCCAATGTTCGAGGAACTCACGACTATCACGAGCGCGCCTGGCCGGGAGCCTTCGAAGTTCGACGTTCAATCGCCTCCCGGCCTCCCGGCGTCTGCGCTAGCATTGGCCCCTGGAGGCCCCATGCGCCGTATCGCTCTTCTGGTTGTTGTTCTCTCGCTTGTTCTCCTTG
>JBDLIO010000061.1:0-8426 GCA_039714865.1 Acidobacteriota bacterium
GTCTCACAGGAGGGCAGATTTACCACGTTGCTGCGGACATCCTGATTCCGAGCGGCCAGTCTGAATCCGGCGACGCCTTCATCCTCGGTAAGTGGTATGACCAACCTGGATGCAGCAGTGGCTTCCTCGCCTTTTTCGAGACTCCGAAGATCCTGACTTCAACCCCGGACATCTGGTACTCCTCCGCAAACACCGCCGAAGCACCTCCCGGCACTTTAGCAGCCGATTTTCGACTTTACATCACAAAACAGGAAGCCTATGGCACGGTGGACGCCCACTTTGACCACGTGATAATGGAACCTATCCTTTTCACTGACGGGTTCGAATCCTCCGACACTTCTGCCTGGAGTACCGTTGTCGGTGGCGTCTGACCACCATACCCAACCCCTTCTATATTTCCTTGGCGGCCTTTGGGTCTTCGCGGTTCATATTTTCTTGACCCCTTCCGGCCGGACGCGTTACGGTGTCATCGACATTTGGGATGGTCAAACCCGGAGACGTTGACAGCGGCGCAGATGCGCGTCGAAGCGGTGATTTCCGGGCAGGGGAAGTCG
Organism: Acidobacteriota bacterium; assembly: GCA_039714865.1. Taxonomy (GTDB): domain Bacteria; phylum Acidobacteriota; class Thermoanaerobaculia; order Thermoanaerobaculales; family Sulfomarinibacteraceae; genus DAOWGJ01. The sequence goes on from JBDLIO010000061.1 coordinate 555, forward strand.
GTGAAAATCCGGCGCGGCCCCCGCCACTGTAACCGGAGACGATGGGTTCAAGGTGAGCACGGTTCTTCCGTGCGAACCAACCACTGGATGGCGTAAACCTTGAGGGTTGGCCGCTGGGAAGGTGAATCCTTCGGTGTCGTGCGAAAGCACGATGGATCCGGGAGCCAGGAGACCTGCCACCCCCCAACCGAAACGGGAGGTTTCAATGTCCGTCCGCCGTCTTTTTTCTGTTCCCTGTCTGTCAACGACTTATCCTGAATCACGTCCAAAAAATCGAGGCAAGAAACAAGCCGAAGTCATACAAACGGCCACAGTTTCAGAGTTTGCCGATTATTCCATAGGTTGGGGTTTTCCCAAGCCCGTTCCCGTGCCCGACTCCTCTTGGATGAGGCCCAACTCAAGAACCCATAGAGGCGCTTACCTGCATTCCGGCTTTTCTGGGCAATGCCATCCACATATCGGGAACGATAACGTGCACGGGCTCGGGCTCGGGTCAAGGCGCAGCATCTTCTTTGGCTCCATTTGCGCCGGTTTGGTCCTGTTGGCCGCTTCAGGTTTTCCCTGCATCTCAGCCGCCCAGGATTCCACCTTTTCTTCCGAAATCACCGTTACGGCAACAGGCACGGAAGAGGGCGTCGAAAATGTTCCCCTCCCGATCACCGTGATCACGGACGAGGAGATGGAAAACGCTCAGACTGAATCAGTCGCCGACGTCCTCAGGAGGGTTCCCGGCCTCAATATCGTTCAATCCAACGGACCAGGTTCAGTAACCTCGGTCTTCACCCGGGGTACGGAGAGCGACCACACGCTGGTCATGATCGACGGCGTGCGCCTCAATTCACCCTATTTCGGAGGCTTTGATTTCTCTCAGCTGACAACCGCCGGCCTGGGCCGCATCGAAGTTGCCCGAGGACCCTATTCGGCACTCTGGGGTGCGGATGCCGTCGGCGGTGCGATCAATTTGATTCCCGGGCAGGGCGTCGACGGCTTCGACGGCACTCTGACCGGCGAATGGGGTGAAGGATCATGGGAACGCTATGAAGGAACGTTCACCTATGGATCGGAGGCTTTCGACCTGATGGCCTCCGGCCTGATGCGGGAGGGTGAGGGTGACCTCGAGAACTCGGATTTCGACCTTCAACAGGGCCTTGTCAACGCCGGCCTGAAATGGGGCAAAGGCAGCAGGATCTCCTTTCTCTACCACGATGTCGACTCGGAACTGGGAATCCCCTTCTCCTCCCCGGGAGCAATGACTCCGCTGCGCCGCCAGGAGACCCATCAACGAACCCTGGCCATTCCGCTCAAGTGGGCAATCTCGAATCGATGGTCGCTGGAGGCGACGGTGTCCACCGTTGAGCGAGAATTGGACTTCTCCGATCCTGACGACCCCTGGGGCTTCACCTGGTCCCACACCGAGACCGAAACCACCCAGGCCCGGCTGGCATCCCATCATGCCTTGGGAAATCACAACCTGTCCTGGGGCGCGGAATGGCGTGAGGACGAAGTGACGGACGGCTCGGTCTACGGGCCCAATCTGGAGGCCGTCAGCTACGACATGACCAGTCTCTTCGCCCAGGACGTCTGGCGGATGGGCAATGCGCTGACCCTGGTACTCGGGGCCCGATGGGACGACACCGACCAGTGGGGCTCCGAGGTCTCACCGAGAGCCAATCTGGGATGGAAGGTGTCCGACACCCTGGAACTCCAGGCAGGCTACGGCGAAGCCTACCGCCAGCCCTCGGTCGGTGAACTCTTCTATCCCTTTTCCGGAAATGCCGAACTCCAGCCCGAAACCTCCGACAGCCTCGAAATCGGTTTGGTCTGGGGTGGACGGACTCGGACTGCGCCCCGATTGCACTTCAGCGCATTTTCCACCGACATCGACAACCTGATCGTCTTCGACTACGTCAACTCTTCACTCCAGAACATCGGCCGGGCCGAGATCAAGGGCTTCGAGGCGGCGTTGGATGCCGTGCACACCGATGCCCTGAGCTCTCATATACAGGTCACGTGGCTGGACACCTCCGACGGTTTCGGCAACGAACTGCTCAGGCGTCCGGAGTGGAGTGGCGCCTATACGCTTTCCGGCGCCTTCCTGCCCTGGCTCAAAGGCTACGCCACCGTCAGGTACGTCGGCCACCGCTTCGACATCGATCCTCTGACCTTCGAGACGACTCGGACCGACAGTTTCGTCACTGCCGATCTCGCGTTGGGCACCCAGATCTGGGACAGCATCGAGGTAACTCTGCGAGCGACAAATCTGTTGGACAAGGACTACGAAGAGGTCCTCGGCTACCCGGCCCAGGGACGCAGGATCATCGGCGGTGTTCGTATCGATTTCTGACCCGAGCCCGAGCCCGTTCCCGTTATCGAATCCAACCCACAGAGAGCATCGAGCGGAGCTGATGCCCTGCTTCTTTCTTGCGGCCAGTCCAACGCTCTTTCAAAAAATATTCCTCCTTCGTGTAACCATCCTGCTGCACCAGACAAGAAATAATTGGAAAGGATGAAACCGTAGGAAAAAACTCTCGTATATGAGCAAGTGTTGCAATTTCGAAGAGACTGTGTTTCAATTAACGTTGCGAATCGAAAGGAACAAGGAGAATTCCCATGAAAAAGACCCTACTCATGTGTGCCGTTGTTGTTCTGGCCCTCGGCGTGGCTGTCGGCGTCAGCGCGGATTGTGGTGGCTGTGACAAGAAGGCCGACGTGGCGAAGGCCGGCGCCGGCTGTGACAAGTCCGGTGAAGCCTCCAAGGCCAAAGCCGAGGGCGGATGCTGCCCCAAGTCAGCCGCAAAGGCAGCCTATGACAAGAGCTATGAGGCGACCGGATGTTCCAAGACCGCTCAGGCCGCGTCCAACGACGCCATGGCCAATGCTGCCTACAAGAACACCTATGCCAAAACCAGCTGCTCGAAAACCGCAACCAAGGCCGCATACGACGCTGTGAACGACGCCACCGGTTGCTCGAAATCTGCAACCGCCGCGGCAACCAATGCCGCCAAGAAGGCAGCCTACGATTCGACCTACGCAGAAAGAGGCTGTTCCAAGTCTGCCGGTCATGCTGCTGACGAAGCGGCAAAGAGTGCCGAGGCCCTGCTGGCCTCCAACACCGAAGCCTCCTCGAAAGACGCGGACGCTTCCTGACAGAGTCTCCTCCTGACCCGGACAATTGTGTTCGGGTCCCCCCCCTTTCACCGGCGGCGCCCGGGCTTCACGGCCCGGGCGTTCGCCTGTGTGGCTGCTGGCCTCAAACGAGGCAGTGGTCAAAACCCGGGCTCGGGCACGGTAACGGGCTCGGGCTCGGGGGCAACAACACCTTCGTCCTCGAGATCCAGAAACTGATCTATCATCGGGGGAATGACATCGAAGAAGGGGTTGTAGCGAAGGCGCATCAAGAGGCTCAATGGGACAACCAGCGTTCCTTTTTCGCCTCTCGGATCGATGCGCCCCAGCGGGAAGGGGTCTCGCCACACCGGACCCACCCCGTAGACCGGATCGTCCGGGGGAAAGGGCAATGCGACGTGGGAGAGGGAATACACGCCCCTCGGCCACTCCATTTTCAAGTCGTCCACTTCAAATTCTGCCGCCGGCGACCCTGCCCTGATGGTTCGCAGCTCGACCTGGGCGCCCTCCGGTGAATGGTTGGTGACGATTGCGATGTCGAAGGACCACGGCCCACCCTTTTCGGCTTCACTCAGAACCCTGTTGGCCTCCGGTGTGAGGAAGGCCGCACTGCGAGCTTCACGATCGACGTCGAAGAGCACCAAACGACTGCCGTTGGCCTCCAGTCGGCGGTACAAGCGAGGCAAGGAGGCCTTTGCCGGAACAGTGGAATCAACCACCGACTGGAAACTGAGGACCGGCGGCAAGTGCCCCAAACGCCCGTTCCGCCCCAAACGTTCGAGCTTCCTCTCGAGGTCGGACGTCAAGCGGTAGATCTCCTCCCCGGCCCTGAGGGGAAAGGAGTTGAATTTGAAAGGATCGTATTCGGGGAGAACGGCAGTCCACCCGAGTTTCTCCAGCCCCGGCAGGGCACTGACCAGACGCTGCCACCGGGCGAAGGCCGCGACAGGGCTGACGGCGAAGGCCGGCGAGAAAAACACAAGGCGCTGCGGCGCCGGGAGGTCTTGATCATTCAGCGCATCGAGGGTGTAATCCAGCGCCAGAGCCGCACCGTTGGAATAGCCAACCAGGATCAGCGGCTGAGACGGGTCCAGCCGACGCCTGACGTCTTGGGTGGCCAAACGAACGGCCGCACGCCAGTCCTCCATGCGAACGGAGGTCAATCCCCCGGGAACGCCGCCGTGGCCCGGGAGCCTCAGTCCGACGCACATTACGCCTCGACTCTGGAGGTGCTCGGCGACGGCATGAAGGCTGTAGGGGGAATCCGAAAGACCGTGCAGCAGGAGGGCGCCCGCGACGACTCTGTCCGGCTCAAGTCGAAAGCTCCTGTTCCAGTTGCGCGGGAATGTATCGGGATTGGTGACGCTGGCAGGATCCAGCCGTGACAGCGCCGGCCATGCCTGGACCTCGCGGCTCAAGGTCTCGCCAATGTCCTTGAGGAGACGGTCTTCGAGCACAAGATAAGCCTCGAGATCGTTCACACCTTCAGATCTATCTGCGATGAACTCGGAATCCGGCTTCAACCGGTGCCACGGCTCCAGATCGGCTCGATCCCTGGCCATCTGAATGTAAAGAATCAGGATCCCCGAAACAGCGCCGATAACCAGGGATACGACGACCAGAACCAGGATCTTCCAGGCTGTCCTGCTCACGAGCCAACCTCCTATGCCAGAGCTTCGCCCCGCACGATTCTGTCGTAGTGCTCTCGAATCATGGCCTCGCCGTAGGTCCGTTCCAAACGCCGGACGACAAAATGTCCCCGGGCCATCGACTGGAAGTGGCGCGTAAAAGCAATATTGACCGCAGCCCCACCAACGGCGCCGATGACCGGAACGCCCTGGGCGACGATCTTCTCGGCGACGACCGTGTTGAACCTGGAAGCGATCCCGGCCACCAGACGGGCCAAGACCGGCGCCCCCTTCTCGATGGTGGTTCGCCGCGAGAGATATCGTGCGGCTTCATTGACGGCCTGCGCCAGGGCGGTTCGCACTGCAAAATATCCACTCTCCGCCGCATCGTCGGCCGCCGTGCGTCCCCCGAGGGCAAAGACCTCCAGACAGGCCAGGCGTGTCTGAACATTTCGGAGATTTTCGCCTTCGCTTCGGGCCACATCCGCCACCGAGCGCAGGATGATCGTGGTGGTCATCGGCAGTTCGACCGCCAACGATGCCAGACCGAAGGCGCCGCCGGCGGCCCCGGCAGCCCCCGCCGCAACCGCATGAAACCGGTCACGGGCCTTCCGGCGCCTGGAAGAATTCAGGGTCGAGAGAGCCAGACTCAGTGCAGCCCCGAGGGCACGACGAGTGGCGCCGTCGATCGTGGAGCCGGCGCCGGCCGGTAACTTGTCGAGCACGATGTCGACCGGCTTGCCCAATACGTCACTGAGCCTGGCGACCAGACCGGGGTTTTCGAGCAGAGCGACGGCACCTTGCAGGTCGGCCCAATCCTGCGAGGTCATCACCATCGGCGCCAGATCAGTTCCCTGATTCAACTCCGGAAAGCCTTCGCGGTCACTCATCATCCTTCCCTTCTGAAGACCGACCCGATTTCCTGAATTTTCGTTGCAACTCCCTCAATCTTCGATCCGCAGCGGGAAACTTCAGCCGCATCCTTCGCAGGCACCGGCGCGCCCAATGGCTTTCCCGTGACAGGACCCACAGGCCCAGGAGAATGAACAGTATCCCCTGCAGGATCGGCACAAACAGGCCTACAATGCCCAGGAGCACCAGTGCCCACCCAAGAACGAGAACCAATATCCTGTTAATCGTCTTTTTCATAATTATGGACGGGCCCCTAACCCGCCGGAATTTCGAATTCTACCCGATGGTACCGCGAAAGAGCCTCGGCGACGATCGGCAGTTGCCCGTTTTCACTCAACTCCCGAGCCACCGCCCGCGCCCGGACAACGACGTCATGATGAATAACGAGATCTGCAAACCGAAAGTTCGACGGCCCCCACTGCCGATTCCCAGCCAGTTCGCCCGGCCCCCGCATCTCAAGATCGGCCTCGGCCAAGGCAAAGCCGTCCGGCGTGTCGGCGAAACGAGCCAGACGGCGTCCAGCCGCCTCCGAAGCCCCCTCGCCGACCATCACCACACACCACGACTGCCTCATCCCCCGGCCCACCCGGCCCCTCAGTTGGTGCAATTGTGAAAGCCCGAATCTCTCGGCACTCTCGATCACCATGACGGTGGCCTCCGGCACGTCGATGCCGACCTCAATAACCGTCGTCGACAAGATGACCTGAACATCCCCTGAACGGAAACCTCGCAAAACGGCCTCCCTGTCCCCAGGGTCCATTCGCCCATGCAGAACCTCGACGCGAAGACCCGGAAGGGCTCGCTCCATCTCCTCCAGGTACTCGTTCACCGCACGGGCGTCGATGGAATCTGACGCCTCGATCAACGGATAGACGACGAAGATGCGTCCGCCGTTTCCAACTTCGGAGCGAAGAAAACGATAGAGCCTCTCCCGTGCCCCATCGTCCCGAATCTCCGTACGAACGGGTTGTCTGCCCGGCGGCATCTCATCGATGACCGACAGATCCAGGTCCCCGTAAAGTGTCAGGGCCAGGGACCGAGGAATCGGCGTTGCGGTCATCACCAACAGATGGGGCGATGAGCCCTTGCCCACCAGCGCCTGACGCTGGACAGTCCCGAAGCGGTGCTGCTCGTCGATGACCACCAGACCGAGGTTCGCCAGGTCGACGGCGTCCTGAATCAACGCGTGGGTCCCGACGACGAACGGACACGTTGCGTCCGCCAAACCGGCCAGAATCTTCCGCCGCTGCACGGTCCCCACCGATCCCGACAACAACTCTGGCGTCCACGGCGTCTCCCGGAACAAGCGCTCGAGCCCGGCCCGGTGCTGCTCGGCCAACAACTCGGTCGGCGCCATCATCACAACCTGGTGTCCGTTCTCAAGTGCAATCAGCATCGCCATGGCGGCGACGACGGTCTTGCCGGACCCGACGTCACCCTGAAGCAATCGAGCCATCGGCGGTCCGGCCTCAAGGTCGGCAGCGATCTCCTTGAGCACCCGCCGTTGAGCACCGGTCAGCCGGAAGGGCAGCATCGAGGTCGCCCGCCGCCTGATCGCGTCTTTGACCTCACATCGCGGACCCGGCTCAACCAGTCTATGCTCTCGCCGCTGAGCCAAGGCCAGCGAAAAGGCCAGGAGTTCATCAAATGCCAACCGAAGGTGAGCGGGGCTGCGCCGTCGCACGAGCGCCGTAACACCGCGATCATCGATGTCCGGCGCCGGTCGGTGCAGACTCCGGAGCGCCGAACTCAGATCCGGAAGGCCCAAACTCCGGGGTACGGCTTGAGGCAACGGGTCCCGGAGGTTTTCCAGGGCCGGCAGCGCCGAGCGGATCAGTTTCCTCAGGAAGGGCCCCCCAATCGATCCGAGGGCTGGATAGACCGACGTTAACGTGCCGACCCATTGATCAGTCTCGCCCACAACCTCAACCTCGGGATTGACCATCTGCAATCCCCCCCGAGGTGCGGACTTGGGCACCGCAAACAGGACCACAGTCTCCGCACGGCTCAGCCGCTTTTCGACTCCCCTGGGGTTGAACCAGAGAACAGGCAGTTGCCCTGTCGAATCCTCGAAAACCGCCTCGAGGATTGTCAAGCCTCGCCGACGAGCTCTCCGAGACACCAAACCCGTGACCCTACCCCGGACGGCCACCACCGAACCGTCCTCTTCGATCTCTGCCACAGAAATCGTGCGCCGCCGATCCTC
>JBDLIO010000062.1:0-8421 GCA_039714865.1 Acidobacteriota bacterium
TCCCTTGACCTCATCCTTGAATTCTCCGAGCGCGTGTTGACTTGATGTCCTCCCGGCAGCAAGCTGTTCGACAATCCCGGTATTGAGACCACCAAACCGCTCCAGCAATACCTCCCGTAACAGCGTTGAATCACCACCGACAGCTTTTTCGAATTCAGCGATCCGACGCTCCACCTGCTGCTGCCCCTGGGCCGCGGCAACGCCAACTGCATCCCGCAACTGCGCCTCTCGATTCGCCCAGCTCCTTTCCTGCTCGCGCCGCTTCATCTCCTGTCGGACAAAAAAAATCAAGACGGCACACATCAAAACGGCATTGAGGACGCCCAATGCGATCAACCAATCCATAGAGCTCACTCCTCCTGGTTGACAACCGTGTAGCCCAGGCCCTCGATCACTTCGACGATCGCCTCCCTGGTGACCTCGCCGGGCCGGTACAACACCGTGGCCGAACCTGGGTCATGGCGCGATTCAACCATTTCAATTCCGTGCAACTGCCCGACCGTGTGGTTGATCGCTTCTTCGCAACTTTCACAGGTCATCCCTGCAACATCGAAGGTCACCGTCACCGGCTCGTCAACAACATCGCGGGCCCCGGCGCCACAACCGATCATCACCGTGACCGCTACGGCAACGCCTGCCAGAATGGTGACTGTCCGCTTGAACTCCATCGTATCCTCCGCTGGCGCTATCCTACGGCAGATCGTCGGAGATTAGAAACTGGAAAACGAAGCCCCTCCGGGAAATGCGCCGAGCGGGGGCGAACGAGGGCCCAATGGTCACCGAAAATCTCAATGCGCTCCCGAAGGCCGGGGTTGGAGAGCAGGGAAAGGGACAGGGTCAAGGGCAGCGTCGGAACCAGCCGGCAAGAGTCCCAGGAGTGTCTGTCCTGGCACAAATTCACTGTTTCCGGCTCCCCCGGCCCTACTCCAACCCCTCGGTCGGCGCAACCAGGGTGATGCCCCGAGCCTCCAGACCCGGCAACTCGGCTTCAAGAACCCCTACCGTCACCGCAGCCACGTGTCCGATAGCGACGGCCCGGCCGTCGATCAGGGCGCGATATACAGCCTCGTCGAGTTGGCGTGTGATGGCGGCGCCGGATCGTTGGTTGTCCAAAAAGACCTTACGTCTGCCGGTCTTGATGCCCTGTGCCCGAGCAGCAGTCTCGGCAACGGTTTCCACCGTCGTCCTGGAATCGATGAAGGCCATGCCCCGGCCTTTGAGCTCCTGCATGACCCAGGTCATCAATCTCAAATCAGCCGTCGCCCTTGAGCCCATGTGGTTGTTCATTCCAACGGCATGAGGCACGTTGTTCAGCGCGGAATGAACCGTCATCCGCACTTCGCCCTCGGCCATCGAAACGAAGACCGCCCCTGGGCCGGGTTTGTTGGCCGGATAGCCGTTCGGCTCCATCGGGAGATGCAACCAGACCTCATGACCGGCTTTGTGAAAAGCAACCGCGGCCTCGGAACTCGAGGGCAGGAACGGCAGCACGGCTACGCCGACCGCCGACGGCAGTGCGGCCACCCGTGGAACCAGATCCATCTTCTGTCCCGCGTCGTCCAACAGGATCACCAACTCACCCCTCGCCCCTGGTGGTGGTGGAGGACGAGGTGTGGGGGTCGGCGTCGGTGGCGGAGGCTTCGGAGTCGGAGTCGGCGCCGGCAGAGCAGGCACCGAAACAATGTGAATATCGAAGGCTTCAGCCCCAAGATCGATCCGAACTCTCCGGCCGCTCCGAGAATCCCCGGCCTCGTAGGTCACCGGGGCGCCCCACCGGGCAGCTTCAGCCTCGAGATCCGAGCACAACGCCTGAAGAGCTTCCCCCTCGGGCAACTCCAACCACCAGGTCCGCACAAAGATGTCGCCTTCCTTGCGAATTGGATCGTCTTCCCTTCGCCGGTCCGGATCATCGCCCCGGCGAGCAGCCGACCGCCTGATGACCTCGGCGAAGTCCCCACCCACCGGTTGACCACTTCCCGGCCCGGAACCCGAAGGACGAAACAGCATCCACAAGGCGGCAACCAGGGCGATCAACGCCACGCCCAAAATCGGGATCAGCCACGCATTCCGTTTTGCCTTTGCACTGCGGGAGCGTTTACGGGCGACCAAACCAGCCGCCCTCAGGCCGCTTCGTCGAGCACGGTCTCTTCGGTTTTCGCCCCGTCGAGCGCCATTTCAATGCCGCGAGCCAGCACCTTGTCTTCGTCCTCACCCTCTTCGTCAAAGAACTCCACCTTCTCCGAGGGTTCCAACCCGGCCCCGTTGATCGGCTCACCATCGTCTCGGAGCCACTGCCCGACCGGAATCCAGAGATTGAGGCCCCCTGAGTGCACGAATCGCATGTGGGGCGCATGCCCCGCGCTGTTCCAGCCGACCAAAGGGCTCCCATGCCGGGCCAAAGCCGATGCCAATATCTCACCGACGCCTTCGGTGTCGGGCCCAATCAATACGACCGGCGTCGGCCCTTCAATACGATGCCCAGTTGCCTCAAACCGTTCTTCCCCGGCGCCTCGCCCGGACCGCATGGCGATCAGTCCCTGATCGATGAAGACGTCCGCCGCGGCCACCGCTTCAGATTCAAATCCCCACACAAGCTCCCTGAGGTCGATGACAACGGGCTGTCCGGCCGCCACTGCCCTCTCCACCTCGGAGGCAACTCCGACATCGAGGGCACTGATCGTGATGACTTGCACACCGTCCCGCTCCGAAACCGCAACTGGTTCGAGCTGCCATTCCTCCGCATCCAGAATGACTTCGCGGCGTTCGTCAACATGGCGGTCGACCACCGTCAGGGCAACGCTCTGCTCAGCCTTTTCACGCTGGGCCAGATCAAGGCGGATCTGCCACAAGGGGCGGCCCCGCGTATAGACGTCGCCGACCTTCTCGATCACTTCCCACGACTGCAGATCCGCCGCAGCTGCCGGTGACCCCGGAATGGCACAGCGGACAGCCGCGGAACCCAACCGACCACCGATGAACAGTCCAAAGGCCGGCGGTTCGGAGACCAGGGTGCGGTAGCTTTCGACCTCGGCCTCTGGTACGACTGCCGCCCAGGGATCGACACTTTCCAGCAGCCCGGCATCAAGGGCCATCAACAGTGCCTGATCGTTCAATTCGTCGACGTATTCACTCTCTACGAGGTGAATCACCTCCGTCAGAATCCCCAGGGACCTGAACAGGTCTTCCCTGTCGTCACCGCTCAAGCCCGCCCGGAGCAGGCCCGCGAACAGCAGAAGACATATCACCGAAAGACTCAGGAACAGAATTCGAAATCGTGCCATCATCATCCTCTCAACCGGTCGCCCGGTCTCACCTATGATCCAACTGAAGCCATCCTTTGGGATCCTGCGGTTTTCCTCCGACCCGAATCTCCAAATACAGGTTGCCTTCTTCCTTTTCCAACCCGGCAATGCCGAGTTGTGTTCCCATCGACACCCTCTGGTCCAACCGAGCGTGGATAGAGGACAGTCCGGCCACCAGTGAGAATACCTCCCCACCGTGGTCGACAACGACCATGTTGCCATATCCCTTGAAATGGCGTGCGTAGGCAACCTGGCCCGGAAAAATCGCCTTGACCGGGGCGCCAGGCGCTACGCCAACACGCAGACCGTTGCACACGGTATAGGTGGCATACCGAGGCAGGTAGTGTTTCCCGAAGGTACGAATTACACGGCCCGACGCCGGCCACGGCAGAGCCCCCCGGTACCGCTGAATTGACTCCTTGCCCGTAAAACGCTTCTTCTGCCCGACAACCGCCATCAGACGCTCAAGTGCCGCCTCCCGAGCCTTCATGTCCGCCAGTTCGGTTTCGGCGGAACGTTCCTGGCGATCCAATCGATCCAGGCGACGGTCCAACTCGCTGCGGGCTGTCTGAAGGCTCTTGCGACGTTCACCCAACTCCGCCATCTCGCGGCCCGCACGCTCCAGGGTTCGGCTCAATTCCGCCTGCCGCGCAGCCCGTTCTCCCTGCATGCGATTGAATTCCTTGACGATCTGGGCCTGGCCGGCAGTCAACGTCACGACAACGCCGACGGCATCTTCCAAATGGCCCCCCCGCGCTCCATCCCAGACCAACTGGAGCGGCCCGGGCTTTCCCAATAGAGACACCAGTTCCAGGTGGGTCGACAACCAGACCCTCCGCTTTTCCAAATCCCGAGAGATGACCGCGGTTTCCTCTTTGAGTCGGATGACTTCGTCCCTGGAGGATGTCAACTCCAACTCGACCTCTTGGACGCGGGCTTCGGCCAGGTCAACCTCGGTCTGGAGCTTTTCCCGTTCCTTTCGTGCCGACTGGGCCTCTCGTTCGATCGTGGTCAGTTTCTTCTCAAACTGTTGAATGCGGTTCCTGACCGCCAGGAGTTGATCACTGTCGGGCCGCAGGCTTTCGGCCCGGCCCGGGAGTCCCAGGCCCAGCACCACCGCCGCGGCCGCAACGATCAGACAAACGGGGCGCCCGCAGGCGCCCCGATGATCGATCATTGCCGGGGAAAAGCCGGAAATCACCCGCCCAGCACACCCTTCTTGAACTCATCAGTCGGTGGTGAATCACCAACCCAGACGTTGACCAGGGCCTCGGCAAAATCATCGCCCTCGATCGTACCCTTGGTCGATCCATTGACGACGACGGTGGTCCCTTTGCCGGGCACCAGGGTCATCTCGACGACATCACCGTCTTCCATATCACCAAAATAACTGTTGAAGGTCATGACTCGGGCCTTGATGTCCCCGTAATGCCCCCAGTTGGCCTCGAATCCCTCGATCCACGCAGAGTCCATCTTCTTTTTCGTCGCCTTACTGGTCAGAAAATGCATCACCATCTTTTTGCTCTGCTTCGAGTGCGCTGCATTCTCGGCGTTGGTCGTCGGATGTTCCAGATACAAGCCACCGACGTAGACCTTGACCCAGAGTTTCTTGCGCAAACCCATACCGTTCAGCTTGACCGTGTCGCTACCGACCATCACCTCTTCGTCCATCTTGACCCCGGCCAATCCGCCGGCCCACGCCGCCGGAACCATCAAAGCCAACGCAATCACCACAACGAGGAACCTCTTCATAACATCCTCCATCGTTTTTCCTTGAGCTTCAAACACGGCCGTTATTGTACCTGAGTGCCGCCGACCTACGGTCAGAAACTGGAAACTGGAAACTGGAAACTCGATCTCCACTCGATTGTATCGATGAGAGAATTCGGCATTGTGCGCAACTCGACAACCACCCCGATATCGGTATCCGAAAAGCAAGCCGTGACCCGGTGACATCCACCTCTTGGATGAAACTCTGCCACCTCGGCCCGATCCAATATCGCCACTGGCGCGCGATCTTCAGTTTCCAGTTTCCAGTTTCCAGTTTCGTTCCCTTCCCCTCTTGCCAAAGTGCGGCAATTGATGCAAAATGAATGAGTGTTCATTCACCTCATCCTTCATGATCCTCAGAAGAATCAGAATGAAGGCCGGAAATCCACGCAGACGCCCCCCGGCGTCTGAACGAAATATCAATGGGAGGTTGATCCATGAGTAGAGAAATCCGAAGGGCCGCCGTGCTGGGCGCCGGAGTCATGGGCTCCGGAATCGCGGCACATCTGGCCAATGCCGGAATTCCGGTGTTGCTGCTGGACATCGTGCCCCCGAAGTTCACCGAGGATGACGCGAAGAAGGGGCTGAAGGAGGACGATCCGCGCTTTCGATCGAAATTTGCGGAAGCCGGCCTCACCGGGCTCAAAAAGAGCAAACCGGCGGCGCTTTACAGCAAGCGCTTCCTCCCCCTGATCGAAACGGGAAATTTCGAGGACGACTGGCACAAACTGGCCGATTGCGACTGGATCGTCGAGGTCATCGTCGAGCGCCTGGACATCAAGCAGCAGGTCTTCGGCCGCGTCGAAGAGGTCCGGAAACCCGGCACGATCGTTTCCTCGAACACCTCAGGACTGTCAATCGCCGGCATGACCGAAGGCCGATCGGACGACTTCAAGAAGAACTTCCTGGTCACCCACTTCTTCAACCCGGTTCGCTACATGCGTCTGCTGGAGTTGGTCGCCGGTGAGGAGACCTCCAAAGAGGTGATGGACTTCTTCGCCGATTTCGGCCGCTTCCGCCTGGGCAAGGGCATCGTCTTCGGCAAGGACACCCCGAACTTCGTCGGCAACCGCATCGGCGTCTTCGGCATCCAGTCGACCTTCAAGGCGATGATGGACATGGACTACCAGATCGACGAGGTTGATGCCATCACCGGTCCGGCGATGGGCCACCCGGGTTCGGCATCCTTCGGCACGGTCGACCTGGTCGGCATCGATGTGATGGCCCACACGGTCAACACGATCGCTGAAGGCTGTCCGGACGACGAGCAGTTGGAAATCTTCCAAATGCCGAAATTCATCACCACGATGATCGAGGCCGGCGCCTTGGGCCGCAAGACCAAGGCCAAGGGCGGATTCTTCAAGATCCAAAAGAACGCCGACGGTTCCAAGACCAAGTTGGTCATCGACTGGAAGACCGGCGAATACCGCGAGAAGGAACGGCCGAATATCCCTTCTCTCGGCAAGGCCAAGAAGACCCACGACGTCAAGAAGCGCATCAAGGACCTCGTGGCCGCCGACGACCGTGGCGGGGCACTGGCCTGGCGAATCTTGAGGGACACCCTGATCTACACCGCCAACCGGTTCGGTGAGATCTCAGACACCGTCGTCGACATCGACAACGCCCTGAAATGGGGTTTCAACTGGAACCTCGGCCCGTTCGAGACCTGGGATGCGCTCGGCGTGCAGGCCGTCGTCGACCGCATGACAGCCGACGGCGTCGCTCCGCCCCAGTGGGTCCTGGACATGCTTGCCGCCGGCAACGAGAGTTTCTACCTCGAGAGCGCCGACGGCCGGAAGTACTGGGATCCGCAGTCGAAAGCATATGTCCAGGAGCCCAAGCCGGACTCCTTCATCGTTCTCGAGAGCCTCAAGCGCGACGAGAAGAAGGTCATCCACGGCAACAAGAGCGCCTCGGTGGTCGACATCGGCGACGGCGTTGCCTGCGTCGAGTTCCATTCGGCTCTCCAGCCTCGCATGAACCCGATCGATGACGACATCATGGATGTCATGTACAAGGGCATCGAAGTGGCCGAGAAGGATTTCCGCGGCCTGGTGATTCACCACCAGGGTGAGAACTTCAGCGCCGGCGCCAACCTCCTGGCAATGCTGGAAGGCGTGCAGGCCGGGCAGTGGGCCGGGATCGACCAGATGATCCAGCGATTCCAGGGCATGACGATCGGATTGCGTCGTTCGAAGATCCCGACCGTCGTCGCCCCCTTCGGCTTTGCCTTCGGTGGTGGCTGCGAGATGACCATGGGCGCCGACCGAGCCTGTGCCACCGCCGAAACCTACATTGGGCTGGTTGAAGTCGGCGTAGGTCTGATTCCTGCCGGCGGTGGGTGCCTCTACATGCTCGAGCGTGTGCTCGAGAACATCAGCACACCCATACTGTCGAACCTCCCCTTCATCCAGACCGCGTTTGAAAACATCGGCATGGCCAAGGTCGCCACCTCCGGCGAAGAAGCCCGGGACTTCAAATTCTTGAGGCCCATGGACGTCGTCGAGATCAACCGCGACCGGCAACTCTACACCGCCAAGCAGATGGCCATCGGCATGGACATGGTTGGATACCAGCCGCCCCAGGAGAAGACGTTCAAGCTTCCCGGAGCCGAGGGCCTGGCCACATTGAAGATGCTGCTGCACAACATGAAGCTGACCCACTGGGTCTCGTCCCACGACGAGGTGGTCACGACACACCTCGGACGGATTCTCACCGGCGGCGACACGACCATCAACGACCCCGTCACCGAGCAGGACATCCTCGATCTCGAGCGTGAGGCCTTCCTCTCGCTCCTGGGCGAACCCAAGACCCAGGATCGCATCAAATACATGCTCGTCAACAACAAGCCGCTGAGAAACTAGGAAGGAGAATACGATGCGAGAAGCCGTCATCGTTTCTATGGCCCGCACGCCGATCGGGCGGGCAAAAAAAGGAAGCCTCAAAGACACTCGCCCGGAGTTCTTCGCAGCGCGAATGCTCGAGGGCTTGATGGAAAGAACCCCCGGCCTCGAAAAAGAAGAGGTCGACGACATCATCTTCGGCTGCGCCATGCCCGAAGGCGAACAGGGCATGAACATCGCCCGCATGATCGGCCTTTCCGCCGGTTTCCCGGTTGAGGTCACTGCGATGACCGTCAACCGCTTCTGCTGCTCGGGATCGCAGACGATCGCGATGGCCGCCGACATGATCAAGGCCGGCAGCCACGACATCGTCATCGCAGGCGGTGTGGAGAGCATGTCTCTCGTCGCCATGGGCGGCAACAAGCTGATCGCCGACCCGACCCTGATGGCAATGATGCCCAACGCCTACGCCGGCATGGGAACCACCGCCGAGCAGGTGGCCAGCC
>JBDLIO010000063.1:0-8382 GCA_039714865.1 Acidobacteriota bacterium
CTGTCATCAGGTGCCGTGATTGAAGAGGAGGAGCTGGGTTGGGAAGGGCCCGATGGCGAGACGCTCCGGAGCCGGGAAGTGCCTTTTTTCGCGCGGCAGATGAAAATTGCCCTGCGCAACTGTGGCGTGATCGATCCGGGAAGCCTCGAGGAGTACATCGCGACCGATGGCTACGCCGCCCTGGAGAAGGTGCTCTTCGAGATGACGCTGGATCAGGTCCTGGCTGAACTCAAGCGCTCCGGCCTTCGGGGCCGGGGCGGCGCAGGATTTCCGGTGGGCCTCAAGTGGCAGTTCGTCCACGACGCGGAGGGGGACGTGAAGTACGTCGTCTGCAACGCGGATGAGGGCGACCCCGGCGCCTTCATGGACCGGAGTATCCTGGAGGGGGATCCCTATTCGGTGGTCGAGGCAATGACCATCGCTGGGCGGATCATCGGATCGAACCAGGGCTACGTCTACGTTCGCGCCGAGTATCCCCTGGCGATCGAGCGCCTGGAGGCATCCCTCGAAAGCGCCCGGAGCAGCGGTCTGCTGGGCAGGGATATACTCGGATCAGGTTTTGATTTCGACCTGGAGATTCGGATCGGGGCAGGCGCCTTTGTGTGCGGGGAGGAGACGGCCTTGATGCACTCCATTGAGGGCAAGCGTGGCATGCCGCGTCCGCGGCCGCCCTTTCCGGCTCAAAAAGGGCTGTGGAAACGCCCGACCCTGCTCAATAATGTGGAGAGCTGGGCAAACATCCCTCCGATCCTGCTGCGTGGGGCGCCATGGTACGCATCGATCGGAACCGGGCGCAGCAAGGGAACCAAGGTGTTCGCCCTGGCCGGGGCCATCCGGAATACCGGACTCGTCGAGGTCCCCATGGGGATCTCCCTGCGGGAGGTCGTGGAGGACCTCGGTGGGGGAATTCGTTCCGGGCTGCCTTTCAAGGCGGCGCAGTCCGGGGGACCTTCGGGCGGCTGTGTGCCGGCCGCGGCTGCCGACGTTGCCGTGGACTATGAATCGCTTCAGGAACTCGGGGCGATCATGGGGTCGGGCGGTTTGATCGTCATGGACGAAAGCACCTGTATGGTGGAGCTTGCCCGATTCTTCATGGAGTTCATCGTGGACGAGTCGTGCGGCAAGTGTCCACCATGCCGGATCGGGAACCGTGTGATGCTCAGCATTCTGGAGAGGATCACACAGGGCGAGGGACAGGAGGACGACCTGGAACTGCTGGAACGTCTGGGCGAGCACATCCAACTCAGTTCCCTCTGTGGACTGGGTCAGACCGGTCCCAACCCCGTGTTGTCCACCCTGCGACATTTCCGGGAAGAGTACGAAATCCATGTGCGGGAGCATCGGTGTCCGGCGGGCCAATGCCGGGCGCTGCTGACCTATACCATTATCGAGGATCTGTGCAACGGGTGTCACGTCTGCGCCAAGGCGTGTCCGGTGGACGCCATCAGTGGCGAGATCAAACACGTTCACCTGATCGACCAGGAGGTGTGTACCCACTGTGGGGCATGCCTCACCGCATGCCCGACAGGGGCGATCGAGGGAAAATAGACCCGAGATGAACGATTCTCACCGGCAGAACCGTTCATCTTGGGAATAAGGAGGCAATCATGGCCGAACGGACTGTTCTTCTCGTTGACGACGATGACGTGTTTGTGGAGGCTGTACAGGCGGTTCTGGAGTGTCAGTACCGTGTACTTCGAGCCGCCAACGGAACCGAGGGTCTGGAAATGATCGCGGAGGAACGGCCCGATGTGGTCATCCTCGACGTGATGATGGACTACCTCTCGGAAGGCTTCGAGGTGGCGCGGAAACTCCGGAATGATCCCGTGACGGCGGACCTTCCGATCATCATGCTGACCGGTGTGGATCAGGTCTACAACGTCCGGATGGAGGTGGATGAGTCGTGGGTTCCGTGCGAGCGCTACCTGGAGAAGCCGGTGGCGCCGGGAGATCTGCTCCGGCATGTGGCGGAGGTGTTGGAGGACCAATGAAACCGGAAACGCCGACGGCCGACTACCTCTTTGCCGCCGAACTGTTCGGACGTCTTGTTTGGTTCGTCAGGCTCCGCTGGATGGCAGTGGCCGGCCTGGTGGCCGCTTCCCTGATCGGTCCTTCCCTCGGTCTGCCGGGCGTCTGGCCGGCGCTCCTCGTGGTGGGGTCCGTCGTTGCCGCGTTCAACATCTTCTTTACAAATCACCTGGGGTGGAGATCGAGGAGAGAACAACCCTACGAGCACCTGCGTTCCTGCGCGGTCCGGCAGATTCTGTCGGACCTGGCGGCGCTGGTGGTAACGGCTCACTACACCGGTGGGCTCCAGAGCCCGGCGCTGCTCTTCTTCGCCTTTCACATGGCCATCGGCACCATCATATTGCCCACCCGAATCATGTACGTCGTGGCCGCCTGTACCTCCGGGGCCATGTTCACTGTCTACATGCTGGAACTCAACGGTGTGCTGGCGTTCCACCCTTTGGATCCGAACCGCGGCATGTGTGGCGCCGCCTGTCATTTCAACATGGGGGCTTTCATCTTCGCACTCGTCGGAGTCGTTGCGTTGACGGATTCGGTAACGAGTCGGTTCAAGAAACGGAACCTCAAGCTCTGGGAAACCACGCAGGAGTTGCGGCAGAGTACGGGCGAACTCCAGCGGAGCCTGGAACAGGTGGAGACCGTGGAGCAGCGCAAATCCCACTACATGAGGATCTCCGCCCATCAGCTTCGTTCACCCCTTGCGACGGTCCGGACATCGCTCCAGGTGCTGACCGAGGGCTTCGTGGAGCCCGGCACGGATCGAGGCAGGCGATTGCTCGATGGTGCGCTGGAACGGGTGGATGATCTATTGGTGACCGTCAACGGGCTCCTCGATTTGGCCAAGATGCGTGAAGGGCGAGCCAGTGCGCCGTGGACCCGGAAGGTCAACGTGAACCAGCTTCTGACCGATATCTTCGACGCTTTGGAACCTCTGGCCCAGGCCCGGGAGATTCGGCTTGTCCCCGAATTTGAGGGGGTCGTGATCCTCGACTGGGGAGTTCCTCCCGACCTCATCTTCGCCTTCGAAAACCTGATCGAGAATGCCATCAAGTACTCCAGGGAGGGCGGCGAGGTGGTGGCGCGTCTCCGTGTGCAAGGAGACCGGGCGACGGTGGAGGTGAGGGACCAGGGGATCGGTATTCCGGAGAAGTTCCTGGACGATGTGCTGCATGAGTTTGTCAGGGCGCCCAACGGCAAGCGGCATGCGCCTCAGGGAACCGGTCTTGGCCTGGCCATCGCCCGGGAGGCCGTGGAGGCCCATGGAGGTGCCCTGGAGCTTTGGAGTCGGGAGGGAGAAGGGACAACCGCAACGGTGTCGCTTCCGCTTCACCTGAAGCCGATGAAAGCCTCCAGCTAGTCACGTATTTGTAACGTATTTACGAATCCGTGGAAATCGCCTTTATTTAAAGCCTTTTAAATCAGTAATTATATCTAATTGATTCTGATTCTCCTGGAACGGAAGTTGCAATCAACCCGGCATCGAGGTTGAGCGTCAAATTTGACGCCGGAAAGGAAACGGTATGAGAAAGAACCTGGTTGGATCGATGTTTGTGGTATTTGTGCTGGTCCTGGCGGTGGGAGTCGCGGGGGCCGGGGAGAATTACAAGGGGTTTGAACGAGGTGACGCCCTGATCACGGCGAAGGACCTGAAACAACTGATGGACGCCAAGGATCCCAAGCTTGTCATCCTGGCGGTTGCCAAGACCACGGATTACCGCTTGGGTCATGTGCCGGGAGCGTTTCAGATCTGGCGCTCGGATTACGAGCCGAAGGAAGGTGTGGAGTTCCCCTATGGTGGGATGGCACTTGATAGAGAGGATTTTCAGGCCTTCGCGCGGAAATTTGGGATCGACAACGACTCGAAGGTAGTGATCTACGACCACAAGTACGATTCGACCCGTGTGTGGTGGCTGTTCTACCTCTTCGGCAAGACCGACTGCCGCGTACTGGATGGCGGAATGCAGGCCTGGGATGCTGAGGACTACGACACCGATATGCTGGCGCCCGACCTGCCCGAGAACCCCGGCGCCTTCACGGCGACCGCGGCCCTGGCGGGATGGTCGGTCTCGATGACGACGATCTGGCGTGGCAAGACTGGAGATGACTGGCAGATCTGGGACACCCGCGGTGACGACGAATGGACCGGCGCCAAGCTCAAGAAGGGCGCTTACGACAAGGGACGCATTCCCTGGGCCAAACAGTGTGACTGGCCGGATTTCAAGAAGCCTGTGGGTGACAACAAGAATGCCACGGAATTCAAAAACGCGGCGGAGACCCAAAAAGTCCTCGACAAGTTCGGTTTCGACAGCAAGAAGCGCCAGGTGTTCTACTGTCAGTCGGGTGTGCGGACGACGACAGAGATATTTTCTCTCTACCTGATGGGGTGGGATCCCGCCCAACTCCACAACTACGACGGTTCGTGGATCGAGTGGAGTTACTACCACAAGAACCTGCCGGATTCCGGCGCCATTCTGTGTGAGGTGTGCGGGAAATAGGGAATACCATCAAGATGCGAGCGGGCCGGCCGGAGGGGCCGGCCCGCTCCGTACTCTCTGGATAATCGAGAGGAGACAGCCGTGTGTGAGGAAAAGAAGGGTCTGAAGCCGTGGGTCAAACTGGTCATTGTGCTGATCGTTATCGGCGTGCTGTTGGTGATCGCGAATTATCTCGGGATCTTTGACCTGCTGAAGGAGGGAACCCTCAAGGACAGGGTGCTCAAGCTGGACGGATTCTTCAAGAGCATGGGACCGTGGGCTCCCGCGGCGTTCGTCGGGATCTGGATCGTGGCCTGCATCCTGCTGCTGCCCGGTCTTCCTATCGCGATTGTCGGTGGGTTGATCTTCGGGGCGGTGTGGGGCTCGGTATGGTCCACCGTCGGCGCCAACCTCGGTGCTGCCTTGGCGTTCCTGATCGGACGGTACGCGGCCCGGGACATGGTGGAGGGCTGGGTTCAAAAGAAGCCGATGCTCCGAAAGATCGACGAAGGCGTGAAAAAACAGGGGTGGCGGATGCTGATGATCACCCGTCTCGTGCCGATCTTCCCCTTCAATATCCAGAACTACGTCTATGGGCTGACAGACATTCCCTTCCGGACCTACCTGCTGGTCACCCTCCCGTGCATGATTCCCGGGACCATTGCCTTCAACTTCGCTGCAGGATCGGCGCGAGAAGTCATTCTCTCCGGTGGACAGCCCGAGGCAATCAAGAGGACGCTGCTCTATCTGGGCATCGCAGCAGTCTTCTTCGTACTGTTGTCGCTGATCCCGGGTTGGGTGAAGAAACGATACGCGAAGGATGACCTGATTGCGGCGGACTGAGAGTCCCCGGACTATTTCTGGTTGGGCGACACCCCGGCTTCGGTCGGGGTGTTACTTTTTGGTAACAGAAACGACATGCGGCCCCGGGGAGGACCGCATGTCGTCCTGTTCCGCGCCTTGCAGGCGGGCACCGGTGAGAGGTCTCACTCGGCACGTTTCTTGCTGGAATGTGCAATAGAGCAGCCCCGAGATTGGGGCGCCGGAGGTTCGATGATTGAAAATCTTCTGGCTGTTTGGGTGTGGTTGTGTCTCCTGGTGTTCACAGGAGGATGCCTGGTGAGGGCTTTCAAGTATGCGACGGCCCCGGTTCATCTCCGGTGGGATCTGTACCCGGTCGCCCATGAGCCGGGAAGGGACCATGGCGGTTCCTATCTCGAGGAGAAGGAGTGGTGGACGAAGAAGCGAGAGAAGGACCATCTTGCGGAGATTCTCGCCATGGCGGCGGAGATCCTGCTCCTCAAGGGGGTGTGGGAGAATAACCGTCGTCTGTGGTGGGCCTCGTTTCCCTTCCACTGGGGCCTTTACATCCTTGTGGGGACGACTGTCGGTCTGACGGCGGTCATGGTCGGGTTGGAAGATTCCTTCGTGACGACTGTCCTTGCGGCGGGAGGAGTCATCGGGGGTGCGCTGACCTCTTTGGGCGCCCTGGCGCTCCTCGTCATGCGGTCGATAGATCCCAAACTCCGCCCCTACACGACACCGCTCGATCGCGCCAACCTGCTTGTGCTCGTGCTCTTCGGAGCATTGACGGTGGTTGTTGCGGCCGGCATCCCAGGGATGGCCGGCGTTCCGGCCGGGTTGCTCTCGATGCTGAGTTTTGGTGAGGTGACGGTCCCGGTGGTGTGGGCGCTCCAGATCGCGGTGGGCGCACTCTTCCTGTTCTATCTGCCATTGACCCGTATGGTGCATTTCTTCGCCAAGTACTTCACATACCATCAGGTTCGTTGGGATGACCAGCCGATCGAAGAGAACCCAAAGATGGCGAGCCGGGTGCAGGCTGCACTGGGTTTTGGTGTTGATTGGTCCGCCGACCACATCGGCGCCGGAAAGACCTGGGGCGAGGTCGCTACGACGATACCGGGATCGGAAGAGGGAGAGAAATGATGGAAGGACCGAGGATCCGATCGCGCGAGGAAATGTCGACTTTTCTGACCGAGAACGAGGGCGTCGATGTCACTCGTTTGGTGCCGTTGCCCTTTCCATACGAGGACTGGCACGACGAGCCGGTTCCCCCCTTGACCCAATCGCAACTCGAACGGATCGAGACCGGTCCGGACGGTGTGGCGGCGGCCCAGATTCCTGTGGCCGAGAGCGATGAAGAGCGGGAACGCATGGTGGCTTCCTTCTTGGATGGGCTCCGCAAAATGCTGACCAAGGAAAACAACTGGACCTTTCTTCAGCCTTTGATGCTGTCTCTGGACAATTGCGTCAAGTGCCAGACCTGCGCCGATGCCTGCCCGATTTACACCGGTTCCGGAGAGATGGAGGTCTACAGGCCGACCTTTCGTGCGGAGACTCTTCGCAAGATCGTCGACCGGTACCTGAAGCCCGGCGGTTCGATCTTCCCCAAGTTGCGCGGTAACGACATCGAACTCGATTGGGACATCGTGGTCAGGCTGGCGGAGCTCAGTTACCGCTGTACCCTGTGCCGCCGGTGTGCCCAGACCTGTCCCATCGGCGTGGACAATGCGTTGATCACCAGAGAAATCAGGAAGCTGATGAGCCAGCAGCTGGGGCTCGCCATGCCCGAACTGCATGAGAAGGGCTCGGTCAAACAGTTGACGGTCGGTTCCTCTACGGGGCTCAACCCTGCAGGACTTGCCGATATCATGGAGTTTGCCGAGGAGGATATCCAGGAGAAGGCCGGCCTCGACATCCCGATACCGATGGATCTCGAAGGTGCGGACTACCTCATCATGCACAACGCCGGCGAGTTCCTTTCATGGCCGGAGAATCTCCAGGCATTCGCGATCATCCTGGAAGCGGCCGGCCTCACGTGGACGCTCTCCTCGGAGCTCCTCGGGTACGACTCCGTCAACTATGGTCTCTTCTACGACGATGTCCAGTATTCCAGGGTCGCGCTCAAACATTACGAAGTCGCAAAAAACCTTGGCGTCAAGAAGATGCTGGTGGGAGAGTGCGGCCACGCCCACAAGGCCCTGATGCCGATTGCCGACCGGTTGATTCCGGAAGAACTCCGAGTCCGGACCGAGAGCTGCCTGGTGGTGCTCGAAGACCTGGTGGTGAACGAAAAGCTCCTGCTGGATCCCTCGCGGAACGACTTTCCGGTCACACTCCACGATCCGTGCAACATTTCCCGGTCGATGGGAATCAACCAGCCCCAGCGGAACATCCTCAAGAAAATTGCTCCACGGTTCCGGGAGATGGAACCCCACGGCGTCAACAACTACTGCTGTGGTGGAGGTTCCGGGTTTGCCATCTGCAGTTCGCTGAATTTTTCCGAATGGCGGACACGGGTCGCCGGCCGACTCAAGTTCCGGCAGATCCTGGAGGCCTTTGGTGACGAAATCGGGCCGGGCACCAAGAAGTACCTCTGTGCACCCTGCTCCAACTGTAAGGGGCAGATGCGGGATCTGATCAACTACTACGAAGCCTGGGACCGGTGCGGAATTCTCTATGGCGGCTTGGTGGAGCTGATTGTCAATGCCATGGTCGACGTCAGAGAAGGTTTCATCGAATGGGAGATGCACTAAGCCTTGTGCTGGAAGGAGAGAAGTATGGGTCTTCTGGAGCTTATACAGCAGGGTCGCAGGAGCGGCAACCCCAGGGTGAGACGGGACGCTGCTCGGCGCTGTACCGGCGAGGAGGATCTCGTTCGATTCTCCTGTGAGGATCCGGATCTCGAGGTCCGTCTGCTTGCCCTGGAAAGGCTCGAGTCGACCGCTTCGATGCGCCGAGTCGCAGTCGAGGGAGAGTATCTGGACGTCCGCCTCAAGGCTGTGAGGGCCATCAAGGAACCGGTCATTCTTGCCGGGATCATGCGCGAGCGGAAGCAGCCGGAACTGATGATGGCCTG
>JBDLIO010000064.1:0-8366 GCA_039714865.1 Acidobacteriota bacterium
CGACTCTTTGACCTCCCACCCGTGGGGAACACGAAAAGACATGGCACAGTTTTCGGTTTGGTTTTTTGAGCCGAAGGTGGTCGTTTGGCAAGCCATCGTCGGCAAAAGGATTACAACAAGAACCACAGCCAAGACAAAACCGGATCTTCCGACAACGATCCTCCAAACATAATCAAAAAACATTGCCCGACTGTGCATGGCCCAAGTGTATACCCGACCCAGATCTGTTGGGGACACCCATGCGTGCCGGCTTCCCCGGCCTTCTTGGGAAACGCACGCTCGGAAGTTGGGCGGAGCGTACGGCCTTGAGATTTTCGTACCCGGCCTTCTGGCCCACCCTGCGGCCGGCCCAGCGTCGCCATTCCCGCGGGGCCGAAGCAAAGTACAAGGCGTAACGAACACGCGGCCCCGCAGAAATGACGAGCGGCGGCCTACGGCGTTGGCCGAGACTTGGTCGCCGAGGCGACAGCCGAGGGGAGCCAGGTCAGGCATTCTTCGCAACGCCACGGCGTCGGAAGGTCTGCCCGGTGAAGAAGGCCTGACCAGGCACCCCCGTCGAAAAGGGGCGCTCTCGGATTTTGGGTTTGTCGTCGGCTTCAGCGTCAGGGACAGCGACAGCAGACCGCGGCCGTCAACCGCATCAGCAAACGGCGACCGGTATCCGCGACCGAGTCCGCGTCTGCGAACCGCGGCCGTAGCCGAATCCGGTTCGACCCGTCACCTTGAAGGTGGGCACATCACCCTTTTGGGTTGAGCAGACGCCACGTCATCGCACGGACTTCGTCGAAAAGGTCGAGAGCTGCGGTGGTCTGGTCTTTGTCGACGGCGCCTGCCTGGGCGAGAAGTCGGAGATGGGTATCAACCTCTTTTGCCGAACCGTACGCAATGCGCCAGTGATGCAATCGGTCTCGGCCGAATCGCCCGTGGCCTTCGGTGAGATTGGCGGGAACCGAGCTTGCCGACCGGATTACTTGATCGGCGATCGATTTGAGGGGTGCCGGCACCCGGGTTACCAGTGCGATAGACATCCCGGCTGCTTCGAGAGCCTTGGAATGCGCGATGAGGGGGTTTCCGGTGAGCGCGTCAGACATGAGTTCCTCCGTGTTGTTAATGTCAACCTCAATGCTGGTGGAGACAACCGTTGTCAGGGATCGCGAAGCGATCGTTAGGCTTGTCCTTGACCACGGTTGGCCCACCAGCTATCCACCTCTTAACCTCATGAACAACACGGGGGAACTCATGTTACGGGTCACCATCGGGGCCGGCGCGGTCCCTGTTGACCGAGGCGGTCCACGGTCGCGGTCGCTGCCGCGGTTTGCGGACCCGGACGCGGCCCCGGATGCGGTTCGCGGTTCACGGACCCTGTCCCTGACGCGGTCGCGGTTCACGGTTCCGGCCCCTGCACCCCATCCCCGGCCTTCGGGGCCGCTTTGAGGACTCCGCCGAATCCTGGGTCACCGATCGCCCCCGCTCGGTTGGGAGTTCTGCCGGATGAAGAAGGCCTGACCCCGCACCCCCGTCTAAGAGGGGTGCTCCTGGATTTTGGGGTTGTCGTCGGCTTCAGCGTCAGGGGCCGGGACAACGACAGCAGACCGCGTCCGACAACCGGATCGGCGAACGGCGACCGGTATCCGGGGCCCGGCCCCGGATACCGGAATGAGGAATCCCCGGCACCCCAGCAAAAAAAAGCCCCGGAAAATCCGAGGCTCTACCGCCACAAGGGCGAAATATAGATGGTGACCCCAGCGGGAATCGAACCCGCGTTGCCGGCGTGAAAGGCCGGTGTCCTAACCCCTAGACGATGGGGTCGCTCAATCGTCTTAACTCACGGCCAAAACCGTTTCGGGATTCTACCCCAGAAACCTTTTCAAGGGTAGAGCGTGGTGAGCCGTGCTGGATTTGAACCAGCGACCTGCGGATTAAAAGTCCGATGCTCTACCAACTGAGCTAACGGCCCACAACGGTCGGTAAAAATACCCAAAAAGAAGCTGATGGTCAAGCGCCTGACAGAATTTCCGCTATTCTGCCGGCCATTTGCGACGAACCCCGAGCCATGGTTTCCTCGCGGCGCGGACCCGTCGACACCATAGCCACCGGCACGCCGACCTGATCCTCGAGGAACTGAAGGTAGGCCCTCGCGCCTTCTGGGAGGCGCTCCTCGGAGACCAACCCCTCGGTGGCGCCTTCCCATCCAGGAATATCGACATAACGCGGCGTGACCTCGGCCAGCATTTCGGCGTCGGCCGGCACCTGCTCGATCGCCTCTCCACCAGGCCCTTCGTACGCCACACACACCTTGAGCGTCTTCACGCCGTCAAGCACGTCGATCTTGGTCAATGCCAGGGCGTCGATACCGGCCGTGTCGACGGCGTGGCGAGCTGCCACGACATCGAACCACCCACACCGTCTCGGACGCCCAGTCGTCGTGCCGTACTCGGCGCCCCGGTCCCGCAGGCCGTCACCGTCGGGGCCGAAATCCTCCGTGGGAAAGGGTCCGCTGCCGACCCTGGTGGCATAGGCTTTCATCACGCCAAGCACCGGCCCGAGGTATCGGGGACCAACGCCGCAGCTTGCGGCAGCAAACCCCGGCAGGCAGGACGATGACGTCACGAATGGATAGGTGCCCCAATTGAGGTCCAACAGCACGCCCTGGGCCCCCTCAAAAAGGATCGGTTCGCCCCCATCGGCGTGACGGCGTATCTCAGGACCGACCTCACGAATCAGTGGTGCAAGCCTTTTGGCTGCGGCCATGACCTCATCAACCGCAGCTTCAAGATCAACGGGCTCGGCACCATACAGAGCCATCAGCTCCTCGTTGTGCTGCTCCATCAAGCGTCGAGCCGAATCCCTGAGCTTCTCGGGAGACGCCAGTATCCAGGTCCGAAGACAGCGGCGCTGAGCGATGTCCTGGTAGGCGGGCCCGATACCGCGTCCGGTTGTACCGATCTTGGCCCCCCCTCGGCGATTCTCCCGCGCAAGGTCCAGGGCTCGGTGGGTCGGCAAAAGGACTGCGGCCCGTGGCGAAAGACACAGGCGCCCCTCGACCTCGATACCCTCGCTCCGCAAACGGTCGATTTCAGTGAGAAGCGCCGTAGGGTCGATGACCAATCCGGCGCCCATGTAGCATCGGGACTGCGGATGGATAATCCCCGAGGGCACCAGGTGCAATGCAAAATGGCGCTCACCAACCCTTACCGTATGGCCGGCATTGTGGCCGCCGTTGTAGCGAACGACCGCCGGGAAAGCCCCGGACAACAGGTCCACGACCTTGCCCTTGCCTTCGTCCCCCCACTGGCCGCCAATGACCATCATCGATTTCTGATCAACCACGCCTACCTCCGGCTCCTCGTGCTCGTCTCCAGCATTGAATCATACAAGAAAAACGGCCCGCACATGCGGGCCGTTTTTGAAATCGGGATCTCTCCTCAGGACGCCAAGGCTGATTCTCTGCCGGTCCCGAAATACTCGCTGATGTCGATCTCACCGTCACGGAGCTTTTCGGGCGCCTCCGCAAGATAATTGTACCGTTTGCCGAAGCTCAAAAGGGCTCTTTCCATCATCCGGCGACCACGATAGAGACGGGACATCACGGTTCCGACGGGCACCTCGAGAATCTCCGCGATTTCTTTGTAGGCGAAGCCTTCGAGGTCGGCCAACAACACCACCATCTTGTAGTCGTACGGCAGCGCGACCAGGGTCTCTCGAACTTCGTGGTCGACTTCGTCAAAGAGAAAGCCGTCCTCAGGGTTGGCGTTGGCCACCGAGCCACTTTCCATCAGAGTTTCTTCGAGACCCTCGCGCACATCGTCAAAATCCACCTTGGTCGGCTGGAGCTTGCGCTTCCGATAGGTGTTGATGAAGGTGTTTTTCATGATCTTGAACAGCCAGGCCTTGAGGTTGGTGCCCTCTGCGAACCGCCCATAGTACTTGTAGGCCTTGAGAAAGGTCTCTTGAATCAGATCCTCGGCATCTTCAGCCGAACGGGTCATGCGCAAGGCGCTTTTGTAAAGCTGGTCCTTGAAGGGCAGCTCCCCGGTACTGAAATCCCACTGTGTCGGTTCGGTCGTGGTTGCCATACCTATCTCCAATACCCAGCGATGCTACAAAAATGAAACGTAACTGTCAAGTATTTTCTTTTGGTCATTAATTCAAGTGTGCAGTTTCGACCCTGAAACATCCAGCGATCCGCAAAGACAACAAAAAACCCCGGGCGAACCCGGGGTGATAACTTCAAGAGGGCCGGTGTCAGCGCTGACGCTTTTTCCGACGCCGCGCCACCAGGGCCTTGTTGATGGTCAACGCGACCGGCGATGCAACAAAGATCGAGGAATAGGTACCGACGATGATGCCGATCATCAAGACGAAGGCGAAGGTATTGATGACGTCACCACCGAAGAGGTAGAGGGTCAGGACAACCAACAGAGTCGTTCCCGAGGTAATGAAGGTCCTTGAAAGGGTCTGGTTGATCGAATCATCCATCAGTTTTTCCAGATCTTCACCCCGGCGGAGCTTGAGGTTCTCCCGAACACGGTCGAAGACGACAACGGTGTCGTTGACCGAATAGCCGACAAGAGTCAAGAGGGCCGCAATCGTCGGGAGATTGATCTCGCGATGTGAAAGGGCCAACGCGGTCAATGTAATCAACACATCATGGAAGAGGGCAGCGACAGCGCCGATTCCGTATGGCAGCTGGAACCGAAGCCAGATATAGGCCATCATGCCCAGCAGCGAGAATAAAATCGCCAACTGAGCCTTCTGCTTGAGGTCGGCGCCGACGGTCGGTCCGACGTTCTCCGCTCCGAGCAAGGCAAACTCACCTGCCCCCGCAATAGCCTTGATCTGTGCCGCGACATCAGGACTCAAATTCTCGACCTGGTCAATTTCGTCCACCGCCGCAAACATCCCCTGGAGTTTCCTGTATTCAAGAACTGCCTGTGCCGGAGTACGGTAGTGGTCCTTGCGGCTCTCGAGATCGCCCAGGATGCCTTCGGGATCAGCATCAGCGAGACGACTGGCCAACTCCCTGGCGCCCTGGGTATTGAGGTCAAATCGACCGCCAAGTCCCTCGTCGTACTCCTCATGGAGAGCA
The DNA here is from genome assembly GCA_039714865.1 of Acidobacteriota bacterium. GTDB lineage: Bacteria > Acidobacteriota > Thermoanaerobaculia > Thermoanaerobaculales > Sulfomarinibacteraceae > DAOWGJ01. Next base: position 5,090 of record JBDLIO010000064.1, read on the forward strand.
TCGAGGATCGGCTTGGTGAAGTCACCTTCGACGTCCCCGGGATTCTCGATGCGAATCAGGATCTCGTGCTTTTCGACCTCGTCGAATCGCTGAATTTCCGGAGTCGCGTCCGTAATGGTCGAGAGTGCCTCGCGGATTCGGTCGAGGTCCGGTTCATCCTGGAACTTGACCGTCACCTGGGTCCCGCCGATGAAGTCGATGCCCAGATTGAGTCCGGGGCCGAGGAACATATAAGCCAATCCAGCCAGGATGACGGCCATGGAAATTCCCAGGGCTATCTTCCTGTAGGAGAGAAACGAAATGTGGGTATCACCGATAATGCGCATTGTTGCCTCGCTCACACACTCAGGGTCTGCACGCGGTCTCGCCCGTGCATCAGGATCATGTACAACGTCTTCGATACGAAGACCGCCGTGAACATGCTGGCCAGGATGCCGATGGACAAGGTCACCGCAAAGCCCTTGATCGGGCCGGTTCCGAACTGGAAGAGGAAGAGCGCAGCGATCAGGGTCGTCATATTGGCGTCCAGGATGGTCCCGAAGGCCCGCCCGAATCCAGTATCAATGGCCGCGCGAACGGTCTTGCCGACCTTGAGCTCTTCACGAATTCTCTCAAAAATCAGCACGTTGGCGTCGACGGCCATGCCGATGGTCAAGAGCACGCCGGCGATGCCGGGCAAAGTTAGAGTCGCGCTGAAATAGGCCATCGCACCCATCAAGAGCAGCAGGTTGAGAATCAGGGCCAACACCGCGTTGACACCGCTCAGTTTGTAGTAGATCACCATGAACACCATGACCAGGATCAGCCCGGCAACAATCGCCTGGACACCCCGGACCACCGAATCATGACCCAACGACGGGCCGACGGTCCGCTCTTCCAAGTAGATCAACGAGGCCGGCAGCGCACCTGCCCGCAAGACCAGGGCAAGGTCTTCGGCTTCGTCGATCGAGTAGTTTCCCTCGATGACTCCGGAGTCCGTAATGCGGGCCCGAATCACCGGGGCCGACATCACCCGACTGTCAAGGATAATCGCCATCGGCGTTCCGATATGACTCTCGGTAAAGGCGCCGAACTTGTCGGCGGCCGAGGGCACCAGGTCGAAACGGACATTGGCCTGGCCGAATTCATCCTGGCTTCGGCGAGCGGTTCGCAGCTCACGACCCGTGACCACGGCGACCTTCTTGAGAAGGTAGAAATCCCGCCCAACGACCTCTCCATCGAACCCGGTCCGGTTGCCCGGGAGGATCTCGGTATCGGGCGCCAGGGTCCCACCGGTCGCCTGAAGCAGACTTGCACGATCAGGTGCGGGACCGCCCAGAACCTCTTTGAACTCCAGAAACGCGGTCTTGGAGATGATGTCCTTGACCCGCTCGGGATCATCGACACCGGGCAGCTGCACCAGGATCCGGTCGCCATCGATGCCCTGGCGATTGATCCGGGGCTCGGCCACACCGAATTCGTCAACCCGGTTATTGATCGTCTCCAGCCCCTTGCGCACCGCCTGATCTCTGATGACCTTCTCGGTGTTGGGCTTGAACTTCAAAGTCCACGAGTCAGCGCCGCGCTGAGCATCGTAGTCGCCGAAGTAGTCCAGGGCGATCTCATGGAGGACCGCTCGATCGACGCCGGCAGGAACATCAAAGGTCAGACTTTGATGTTCGGGGTCCGTAATTACGCTCCCCAATGTAACGCCCTTCTCTTCGGCGACCGAGGCCAACCGCAAAGAGGCATCGTCCAACTCGGCCTTGATGGCGTCATCGGTCTGGACCTGAAGGACCAGATGAACACCACCCGAGAGGTCGAGTCCGTAATTGATGCGCTCCGAGGGCGGATAGATCGACCATGCGGCCAGACCCACCACAACCAGGATGAGCACGATTCGATAGATAATCTTCTTGTCCACTCTCGCCTCCACTCAAGAAACTCACGCCGTGCGCCCGTTGTCCGGTCACGCCACGAGCACTCACTGTGTCTTTTAGGACCCACCTTCACCGTCGGCCAAGCCGGCCACGGCACTCTTACTGACTCTGAGTTTTTGGTTTTCTGAAACCTTGACCATCACCGTGTCGTTCTCGACGTTGGCCACCGTCCCATGGATGCCACCCGAGGTCACCACCCGGTCGCCCTTTTTGAGGGACGCAATCATCGAATCCTTCTTCTTCTGCTGTTTCTTTGCCGGCAGGATGACGATGAAATAAAACACCCCCAGCACCAGCAACAGCGGCAACATCATGCCGAATGGGCTTCCGCCCGCTGCTTCTGCTCCCATTGTTACCTCCGTGGGGCTCAATCTCATGGCCCCATCTTCCGGGTCGATTGTGTACGTTCCCGGTACTCGCCGTAGCGGCCCGCCATAATAGCCTCCCGAGCCCCTCGCATCAAGGAGAGAAAGAAGTTTAGGTTGTGAATCGTCAATAATACGACCGATGTCGCCTCTTTTGAGATGAAAAAGTGCCGTAGTGCGCCCTTGGAATACCGGGCGCAGGTCGGACAGCCGCACTCGGGATCCAGAGGCGAATCGTCGTCCGCCCACCTGGCATTCTTGATCACGACCTCGCCCCGTGACGTGAAAGCCTTGCCCGTACGCGCCGACCGGGTCGGCAAGACACAGTCGAAAAGGTCCACGCCGCATGCCACTGCGTGCAGCAGGTCTTCCGGATAGCCGACCCCCATCAGATACCGAGGACGCTCACGGGGGAGCATCGGCGCGCAGAAATCCACCGCCTCGTGGAGAATCTCGGTTGATTCACCAACCGCCAGTCCTCCGATCGCATAGCCGTCAAATGCCATCGACGCCAGTTCATCACTGCATCGGCGTCGGATTCTGGGATCGACCGAGCCCTGCTGAATGCCGAAGAGCCCTCCCGCCCAGTCACCGGACCCCCGCCGTTCCTCCGCTCTGACCAGGGCACGCCGGGCCCACCTGAGGGTCCGATCAACCGAAGGACCGATGGTCGACGGCTCCGCCGGGAAGGGCAGGCACTCATCGAGAACCATGGCAACATCGACGCCGAAATCTGCCTGGGCATCGACGACCGACTCCGGCGTAAAGGAGTGAGCGCTGCCGTCGAGGTGTGACTGGAATACCACGCCTTCTTCATTCAGCGCCCGCCGAGCCGCCAGGGAAAAGACCTGATAGCCGCCTGAATCGGTCAGAATCGGGCCTTCCCAGCCCATCAGACGGTGGATGCCGCCGAGTTGCACCAGTCGCTCGACTCCCGGACGCAGCACCAAATGGTAGGTATTCGAAAGGACCATCTGAGGTCCCAATCGGTCC
>JBDLIO010000065.1:0-8229 GCA_039714865.1 Acidobacteriota bacterium
TCAACCGCCTGATCCGATGGATGGGCAGTGAACTCTCGGTCGGCCACAACAACGTCCGTGGGGGGGATCATCTCTTCGAGTCCGAGACGATCTCCGGCGGGCTTTTGGGTGCCGACTACACCATCGAAAACGGTCGGTATCGGATCAACAAGGTCTTCGGGGGTTTGAATTGGAACCCGGACTTGAGTTCGCCCCTGACCGAACCGGGTGTTGACGTCAAGCCGGGTGAGTACCTGTTGGCCGTCAACGGCGTTGATCTCGTGCCACCGGATAACCTCTTCAGGCATTTTGAAAATACTGCCGAAAAAATCGTTGAAATCACGGTCGGCCCGGATCCCTCGGTGGAGGGCGCCCGTACCGTCAAGGCCGTGCCGATTTCCACCGAGTACGCCCTCCGCAATCGGGACTGGGTTGAGGGCAATATCAAGAAGGTGGACGAGGCTACGGGCGGACGTGTCGCGTATGTTTATGTGCCAAATACAGCTTCCCTGGGCCACACCTACTTCAAGCGGTACTTCTTTCCCCAGGTCCACAAGGACGCCATCATTCTTGACGAACGCTTCAATGGCGGCGGCCAGATCGCCGACTACTACATCAATATTCTGCAAAGGCCGTACATCAGTCACTGGCACATGCGTTATGCCCAGGACACCAAGACGCCCCAGGGTTCCATCCAGGGTCCCAAGGTCATGCTGATCGACGAGACGGCCGGTTCCGGCGGTGATTTGCTGCCCTACATGTTCCGTAAGTTTGACCTTGGTCCGCTGATCGGCAAGGCAACCTGGGGCGGCCTTGTCGGCATGCTCGGTTTTCCGGTGCTGCTCGACGGGGGTTATGTCACCGCTCCCAACGTTGCGATCTGGGACGAGGATGGCTGGGTCGTCGAAAACGTCGGCGTGCCGCCGGATATCGAGGTCGAGCAGACCCCTGCCGAAGTTGTCGCCGGTCACGATCCCCAGCTCGAAAAAGCGATCGAGGTCATTCTGGCCGAACTCGAGGCAGACCCGCCGGCGGTGCTCGAACGGCCGGAGTACCCGGTGCGCGTCTGGCAGGAGTGATTTCACCGACTATCGGGAGTTGGTCCTATACTTCGGCTCGAGGAGATATCATGCGAAAGACCATCCTTGTGATCTGTTGCGCCGCGGTCGGAGTCATGCCGGTCTCGGCCGTGAAAGCCGGGGTTGAGGACGTGGCGAATTTTGATTCTGAAGCAGCAGTGCATGGGGTTCCGCGACCCGAATTGAACCTGGAGATTTCGGAGTGGGTTGACGGGCATTTGCCGAGCCTGTTGGGGTTCTATCGGGAACGACATCAAACCCCTGAGCTTTCCCTCTACGAGAAGGAGTCGGCACGGGCTGTTGCCGCACGGCTTCGGTCGGCGGGATATTCGGTGACCACTGAGGTCGGCGGATACGGCGTGGTTGGGATATTGCAGAACGGTGAGGGACCGACGGTCTTGATCCGGGGCGACATGGACGCGCTGCCGATCACCGAGACGACCGGGCTGGCCTATGCCAGTACCGTCCGTGTCGAGCAGGCCGATGGACGGGAGACCGGCGTCATGCACGCCTGCGGCCACGACATCCACATGACGAATCTGGTCGGTACGGCATCGGCATTGGCGGCGATCAAGCACCGATGGCAGGGCACGGTCGTCATTGCCGGACAGCCGGCAGAAGAGATCGGAGTCGGCGCCGCCGCGATGATTGCTGACGGCCTGTTCGAGCGGTTTCCGAAGCCGGATTTCTGCCTCGGCCTGCACGTCTCGCCGGTGTTGCCCGCCGGAACCCTGGCCTACTCATCCGGTTGGGCGACGGCCAACGTCGACTCGGTCGACATCACGATCTTCGGCCACGGCGGACACGGCGCCCGGCCCCACGAAACCATCGATCCGATCGTCACGGCCTCCCAGGTCGTCATGGCGTTGCAGACGCTGACCAGCCGGCGCATCGACCCGGTCGAGGGCGGAGTGGTGACCGTTGGATCGATTCACGGAGGCTCGAAGCACAACATCATTCCCGGCGAGGTACGCCTGCAACTGACGGTGCGCTCCTTCTCCGACGGCGCCAGGAAAATCCTGTTGGAAGGCATTCGTAAGATCACCGTCAACACATGCCGTGCGATGGGCTGTCCACAGGACCCTGAGGTCACCATTCGCGAGGGAGAATTCACTCCGTCGGGTTACAACGATCCGGCCCTCGCGGCGGCCGCTGCCGGAGTCATGGCTCAGGTTGTGGGACCAGAGAATGTCTTCACGATCCCGGCTCTGACGGTCGGGGAGGACTTCGGTCGTTATGCCCGGGAACTCGGGGTTCCCGGACTGCTGTTCTGGCTGGGAAGCGTCAACACCGAAGTCTTTGTCGAGGCCCAGGCCGAGGACCGGGCCCTGCCGTCGATCCACTCCAGCGACTATGCACCGGATCCCGGCCCGACTCTTGAAACGGGCATCCGGACGATGACGGCCCTTGCTTTGTCGTTGTTGGGTGTGGCGCCGTAGCCCACACTCCAAGAGTGACGGAGAATCAGGGTTCCTCAAGCGATGCCGGCGTTATGCCTTCGTGGAAAGGCTGAAGGCCGTATCCCGCCTTACCCAGTTCACCCTTCGGCGCCTGGCACCTTGAGGGAGCCCATCCGGACACCTGTCCGCTCCGCGGTTGACATCTGTCAACCTCCGGCAGCTTCCCGAAGAGGCAAACTCTTGATTAAGAAAATGTTATAGCTCAGAGGTGACCTGGCACGGACCTTGCGAAAGAGAGTTCCCGGGAGATGAGGATGATCAAGGACGCTTCTGTCATGGACCGCCCAGTGAACCAACAACCACTCGCACGCCGATTGCGAATCATCGGCCCGTCAGTCCTGGTATCGATCATTGCGATCGCTGCCTTCACACCCTCGATCCTGCGCTGGTATCGATCAGAAGCATCAATCGACGTCTCACGTATCCGTATCGCCGAAGTGGTGCGCGGCGATCTTGTACGAGAGTTCTCGGTCGAAGGACGCATCGTGGCCGCATTTCACCCGACCTCATTCAGCCCGGCACGCGGCATCGTGACCGTCAACGTGACGGCAGGCCAGGTCGTCAATGAGGGCGATATTCTCGCCCGCGTCGCCAGCCCCGAACTCGGCAGCCTCATGGCCCAGGAAGAGACCACTCTCAACAGCCTGCAGTCAACCGATGATCGCCTTCGACTCGAAGCCCGCCAAAATCGCATGGAGAATGAGCAACAGGCCGATCTCGGGCGCGTCGAACTCGCTGCGACAACACGTTCCCTCGAACGGGCCGAGAAGCTGTATAAACTCGGCCTGACCAATGAAATTGATCTTGAAGCAGCCCGCGATTCCGTCGTCGTCGCCTCACTCAAACTCAAACAGGCCGAACAACGTGTTGAATTCGGCTCTGAAATTCTACGGTTTGAACTCGAAAACGCCCAGCAGCAGCTTGAGCGTCAGCGACTTGTCGTCGACGAACTCGAACGCAGAGTCGAAGCACTGACAATCCGCGCGCCGGTGGCAGGCCTCGTATCTCGGTTGCATGTTGACGATCGCAAGGCCGTCAATACCAGTGACCCGCTGATCACGGTCGTTGATCTTTCGGCGTATGAAGTCGAAATCGCGATCGCCGAATCGTATTCGAACGAAATCGACCCTGGAACCGAGGCCGTCATCTTAAAAGACGGCATCGAATACCCTGCGCACGTGCTCAGCATTTCCCCCGAGGTTGAAGGAAGTCGTGTTAAAGGCAGGGTTGGATTCACCGGGACCCTGCCCGAAGGTTTGAGGCAGAACCAGCGCGTCACAGCACGACTCATTCTTGATACCCGGCCCGATGTGCTCAAGGTGGCACGAGGACCCTTTCTCGAAGACGGCAACGGCCGCCTCGCTTTTGTCATCGACGATGGCATCGCCATCAAACGCCCGATTACAACAGGTAGCACCAGCATTTCGGAAGTCGAAATCGTCTCCGGTCTCGAAATTGGCGACCGCATCATCATCTCCGACATCAACCGCTTCGAAGATGCTGAAAATGTCTTACTCCGTTAAACAACTTTAAGGAGAATACGATGATTACAATGCAGAAAATTCGCAAAATCTACCGCACAGAACACGTCGAAACCCACGCCCTCGACAGCTTCGACCTTGAGGTTCGGGCCGGTGAGTTCATTTCGATCATGGGGCCGTCGGGCTCAGGAAAAACGACGCTTCTCAACCTCGTTGGACTGCTCGACAGCTTCGACAACGGATCTTATATGCTTGATGGTGAAGATGCCACGACGTTGTCAGATCGGCAGATGTCGCGTATTCGCAACTTGAAGATCGGTTTCATTTTTCAGACTTTCAACCTGATTCCTGACCTCAACGTCTTTGACAATATCGACGTACCGTTGAGATACCGCGGGATGCCTGCAAAACAGCGGCGTGCTGCAATCGAAGAGGCCTTGTCGATCGTCGGTCTCAGGTCGCGAAAAAAACACCTGCCGTCCCAGCTTTCGGGCGGCCAGCAACAGCGGGTTGCCGTGGCGCGCGCGATCGTCGGCCGGCCCAAATTGATCCTTGCCGACGAACCGACCGGTAACCTCGACTCGACGATGGCCAACGACATCATGGATCTCCTCGAAAAGATCAATGAACAAGGCACCACAGTCGCCATGGTCACCCACGACCCTGATCTCGCCCACCGCGCACCACGTCAGATTCACCTGCTCGACGGTTCGTTGATTGACCTCGAAATTCAAGACAAACACGTTCCGCTCATCGCCGCTATGCCAACGAGTGCGAACTGCTGATCGGGGAGGATGACGATGTTCACGTATCAGCTCCGCCTCGCATTCAAGAGTCTTCGTCGCAACCCCGTACTCTCAACCCTGATGGTCGTGGCAATCGGCCTCGGCATCGCCGTATCGACAGCCTCGGTGACGATCTACTACATCTATTCAGGCAACCCGATACCAGACAAGAGCAACGTGCTCTTTCACGTCGAACTCGACAACTGGCATCCGGACCGCCCGTTCAACAGGGATCATCCCGAACGAGCTCCATTTCAGATCACCTACCGTGACGCGATGGCTTTGATGCAATCGGAGATTCCGGCCTATCAAAACGCTGCATTCCGCACTGAGCTGATGGTATTCCCCGATGGTGGAGAGCGGCGCCCCTACCGAGAGGTCGTGCGCATGTGTTTTGCAGACTTCTTTATGATGTTCGACGTGCCTTTTCAGTACGGCGGCGGATGGACCGATACTGCCGATCAGGCGCCGGAACCGGTCATCGTCATCGACTCAACTACCAATCAACAACTCTTTGGTGGCATCAATAGTGTCGGTCGATCGATCAAAATTGAAGATCGCTATTTCACCATCATCGGCGTACTCGCCGAGTGGCATCCAACGCCCAAACACTATGACCCTACCAACAACGCATTTAGCGAACCCGAAGCGATGTACATGCCCTTAAATTTCACTCCGATCTTCGAGTCCACTTCGAGAGGCAATACCTGGGGTTGGGCGGATGAATCCATCGACACCTACGGAGATTATCTGCAATCCGAACTGCTCTGGATCCAAATGTGGGTACAACTCGACGATGAAACCCAGAAACAGGCATATCAGGACTTCCTCGACGCCTACGTGCTTGAGCAAAAGAAACGAGGCCGGTTTGACCGGCCCCTGAACAATCGGTTGCTCGACGTCATGACCATGCTCAAAGAGCTTGAAGTCGTGCCTGATACAACCAAGAGCCAACTTGTCGTATCGTTACTCTTTCTCGTCGTGTGCGCGATCAATCTCGTCGGCATTCTGCTCGGCAAGTTCTTGGGCCGGGCCCCCGAAATCGGTGTACGCAGGGCCCTCGGTGCGAGCCGCCGCTCGGTCTTCATACAGCACCTGATCGAGTGCGAAGTTATCGGCGTATTCGGGGGCTCGCTCGGGCTCGCTCTCTCAGTGATGGTGCTCGATGCGATCAACCGCATGTTGGCAAACGGCGAACAGCTCCACCTCGATCTCAACATGGTGGGCGCCGGTCTACTGCTCTCTCTCGTGGCCGGCCTGATCGCCGGCATCTATCCATCCTGGCGCATCTGCAAGGTCGCACCCGCCGTTCACCTCAAAATGCAGTGATTGGAGCTTGTCATGGGATTGAAAATGGTTATGGAATTCGGTCCAATTTTTCGCGCGCTTTTGAACAATCGTACGAGGTTCTGGCTGATTCTTATCGAAGTTGCCCTGACATTCGCTATTGTTGTCAACTGCACCTCTATCTTCCTTGATAAACGCCAGTCTTTTAATTCTCCGACGGGCATGGACATCGCGAATATTCTCGTCATCACCACCGAGCCATTTGGCGATGACTTCGAGAACGAGGATTATGTCGAAGACGTGGGCGCATCAGATCTTCGACGACTTCGCAGCCACCCAGCTATCATCAATGCAACACCGATTCTCCATTTTCCGTTGTCCGGCAGTGGTTCGTCAACCGGCCGAAAAGCGGCAGGTTCCGAACTCGACGCGGTGTCGGTTGGGTATTTCTGGGTCGATGAAAACGGTATCGAGACCCTTGGCGTCGAACTGATTGATGGGCGTAACTTCACTGACGCAGACATCGAAGACCAGAATGACAACGACATTCCACGAAACGTCATCGTCACCAAGGCCTTCGCAGAACAGGTCTTCCCTGACGGCAACGCCGTTGGCAGCCAAATCACCAACAGAGATGGGCAAACTCCGGCAACGATCATTGGCGTTATCGACCACATGAACAATTCGTGGCCGACTTCGACGTTCGGTGATCACACCATGCTACGGCCGGGCATAAATCATTACAGCCACGAAATGAACTATCTGGTACGCGCCGAGCCCCTTGCCATCGACTCTCTCTACACGGAACTCGAAGAACTGATGGTTTCGCTTGAGAGCGATCGCGTCGTCACGGTGCGAACACTCTCAGAAATCAAACAGGGTTATTTCAGGCGCACACTGATGGCGATGAAAATCTGGGCGGTCGTGATCGTGCTCATGATCTTCATTACGTCACTGGGAATTATCGGCTTGACTTCGTTTTCGGTGACCCAGCGCACACGAGAAATCGGCACACGGCGAGCGCTCGGCGCGACCAGGTTGGCCATCCTGCGTTTTTTCCTGCTCGAAAACTGGCTGATCACAGGGATCGGCCTTGCGCTCGGCACTCTCCTGACGATCGCTCTCAATTTCGCACTCGCGGAATACGCCGAGGCGCCGAAAATCGACCCGATGCTGTTTGCCGGTGGCGCAGTTGCCTTATGGACAGCCGGTCAGATCGCCGCATTCATTCCGGCCATGCGCGCGACCACAGTTTCTCCGGAAATAGCGACCCGCACCGTATGAGGGGATACAATGACGATGTGATCGCTTCACCGCTCCGCGTGCTCATCGTCGATGATCAGCCTGGTGTGGTCACAGCGCTGCAGGTACTGCTCGACATCCACGGCATCAGCCACATAGCAGCTTCGACGCCATCACGAGCATTGGAGATTGCTTCGGGAGAAACCCTGGGCGCAGTGATCCAGGACATGAATTTCAGCCCCAACGAGACCTCGGGGCGCGAAGGAGTCGATCTCTTTCGAGCTTTACGCAGGGCGGACCCTTCTTTGCCGATCTTGCTTGTTACGGCGTGGGCATCACTCGAAGCCGCGGTTGAATTGGTCAAAGAGGGCGCCAACGACTACCTGCGAAAACCGTGGGACGACGATGCCATGGTCAACCGTTTGCGCGATCTACTGAAGATGCGGCAGCTCGAGGTCGAAAACCGACGGCTGCGCGCAGTAACCGAAAAGTCACAGCAGATACTCGCCGACGAATACGATCTCTGCGGCGTTGTCTACGCGTCGCATGAAATGCACGAAGTCGTTTCGTTGGCCGTCAATATCGCCCGGTCCGATGCTCCTGTGCTCATCACAGGTCCGTCGGGGTCGGGCAAAGAACGTCTCGCCGAAATCATTCAGGCCAACTCTCATCGAAGAGAAGAAATTTTCATGCGCATCAACGTCGGCGCCATCCCGGTCGACCTCATGGAAAGCGAACTCTTTGGCGCCGAATCCGGCGCTTTCACCGGCGCCTCGTCGCGCCGCATCGGTCACTTCGAGAGCGCCGACAAGGGCACGCTCTTTCTCGACGAAGTCGATGCGCTCTCTTTGTCCGGTCAGGTCAAGCTCTTGCGCGTGCTTCAGAGCGGAGAATTCCACCGCCTCGGCTCGAGTCA
>JBDLIO010000066.1:0-8203 GCA_039714865.1 Acidobacteriota bacterium
ATACTCCGGGTCGCCGAAAACGACCTGGTCATCCACGGGGACCACTCGCTCAGACCCTCGGCCTCCAGCAGGTTATACGAAGGCAACGGGCCGTCAAACGGCCGGCCGGCCTCCAACCATTCCTTGAAACGGTCGCTTCGCCAACCCAAGACCTCATCCGTACGCCACGCCGACGAACTGAACATTCTCCACCCGGGCTCGGCCGGCCGAAGCGTGCGCTCCCGGTCCAGCTGCCACTGGAGTTCCCACGAATGGTCTCGAGTCCAGACCAGAAGGGTGAACGAGGGATACCTATCAACCTCGAGACCATGCCTCAGCCAGTCCTCGACCTCCCGGCCGGAGAGCGCCATCAGACGGGGAATGATCTCCCCTCGGCTGGGCACGTCGTCCCGAAGAAAGAGATCAAAATCGCCTGGGTGATAGCCGTTGAGCAGACAGGCCGCCACGCCGTCGTCATTGACACCCATCCAGGTCCCGTTTTTCTCACCATCCAGAGGGGCGAGCCAGGCCCGCTCGCCAGGGTGAACGCTTGGCGGAAGCTCTTGTGCCCGCCCCCACCGTTCATCTCGATTCATCGCCACCAGAAGGCGGTGGTCCTCACGGTTGACCGTCAGAGTACACATCAGCTCGCGGCCGTCTCCCGATGTTCCAAAAACGCCGCCGTCGAAAAGGCCAGACCCAGGTGCGGCGGCATTTCCACGCCCCGCCCCTCCGCCACTTCGATGACCAGTGCCAGATGGTGAATCGTGTGGGAGGAAAGGAAGATCAGTTCCCGTTCCAGGGTGGATCCGACAGAAATCGGCGGCCTCTCCGGCGCCGGCGTCTGGGTCACCTCGACCGCTTGGGTCGTGGAAATACCCCCGAGCCCGGCCAACTCCGCCGTCACCTCGTACAGCGCCGCCAGAAAGAGACCCGGATCGGTTTCCAGTCCCGGATCCCTCTCTCGGGCGTCATAATCGATCGTCCCGGTATCCAGCCCGGTCAACAGGCTTCGGAAATGGTCGAGGCAGTGCCTCAGATGAGGTCCGATCGCCTCGAAAAGGCAACTATCAACTGTGGTTTCGCTGCAAAGGCGGACCAGATGCTCACACCGCCGGCAGGTCTCGAGACAGCCCTGAAGGCCCAAAGACGCCTTGCCGGTCGTTGATTTCATCCCTACCTCCATTGCCACAACAACGTGTTCGGTTACTCCTTCTTCGAAAAAACCCCGTTCCGGTTGCAAAAATAATCGGCCCGGGCAACCCCGGGCCGATTGTACTGAGAGCTGAGAGCTGAAAGCTGAAAGCTGATAGCTGATAGCTGAGAGCTGAGAGCTGAGAGCTGAGAGCCTCTACGCCCACCCTCGCAGATGGCACGCGGTCGCCACCCGCTGGATGGCGATCATGTAGGCGGCATCCCGCATGAACTCTCCAGTCTCCTCGGCGAGGTCCGCTACGGCATGGAAGGCCGTCACCATCTTCTGGTCCAGGCGTTCCAAGACCTCGTCTTTGGGCCAGAAGAAATTGGTATTGCACTGAACCTGCTCGAAGTAGGAGCACGTAACGCCGCCGGCGTTGGCCAGGAAATCCGGAATGACAAAAATGCCTCGCTCCTTGAGAACGGCATCGGCCTCAGGCGTCGTCGGGCCGTTGGCGCCCTCGGCGATGATCTTCACCCGGGGCTGGATCTTGCTGACGTTGTCGCCGGTGATCTGGTTCTCCAATGCCCCTGGAATCAGGATGTCGACATCCTGTTCGATCCACGCCTCGGCCTCCAGTTGCTCATAGCCGGCCGCTGCGGCCTTGGCCTGGTCGATCGTGCCGAAGCGGTTGGTGATCGACAGCAAGAAGTCGAGGTCGATGCCATCGGTCTTGCTGTAGGTGTAGGGCGTATGGTCGTCGTTGTCCCAACAGGAAACGGCGACGACGATACCGCCCATCTCAATCAGGAGCTTGGCAGCGTACTGGGAGACGTTTCCGAATCCCTGCATCGAGGCCTTGATGCCCTCGACCGGAACATTCAACCTTTTCAGGGCCTCACGGACCGTGTAGATCACGCCATATCCGGTCGCTTCCGTACGTCCGAGGGATCCGCCGAGTTCGACCGGCTTGCCGGTGATGGCGCCGGGGAAGTGACCACCGGTAATCTTCTCGTATTCGTCCATGATCCAGACCATATGCTGGGGGTTGGTCATGACGTCGGGCGCCGGAACGTCTTGCACAGGACCGATGTTCCGCACCACCTGGCGCACCCACCCACGGCAGATCTGCTCCTGCTCTCGGGCTGAGAGATCATGAGGATCACAGATAACACCGCCCTTGCCGCCACCCAATGGAATATCGACGACCGCACATTTCCAGGTCATCCAGGTCGCCAACGCGCGCACGGTATCTACTGTCTCCTGGGGGTGGAACCGGATGCCGCCCTTTGACGGACCCCGGGAATCCGAGTGCTGGACACGGAACCCCTTGAAGACCTTGACCGACCCGTCATCCATTCTGACCGGAATCGTGAAATGGTACTCCCGCTGCGGCCAGCGGAGCAGCTCGCGCATGCCCTCATCCAGTCCCAACTTGTCTGCAACTCCGTCAAACTGACGCTGCGCCATTTCGAATGCATTGAATTCTTTGCTCATGATCGGCCTCCCTGGGCGCCCGAGGCTTCCCGCCTCCAGGCCATCCGCGGGCTTTATACGCCCAGAATGAGAGCCCGTCAAGGGAAAAAGCTATCAGCTCTCAGCTATCAGCTCTCAGCTGGGGCGTTTTCAGTCTTAAGTACCTTTCGATACCGAGAACGGATCAAAAGACCGAGGGGGTCAAGCACTCAAAAAGTCACCTGTCTGAAGGGGTGATTCCGAGCCATTCACGCCGTTTTTCAACGTCTTTGTTGTGACCATTCCTCGACTTTTTCTGACCGTCCGGCCAAGAGAAGACTGACAGCTGATAGCTGAAGGCTCTCCCGTTACCTCAGTCCCTCTCCTGCGTCCTTGGTTTTGAGTATGAGAATGACAGCACCTGACTGCACCGACCACGGCTCGTTGATCCTTGAATACGTTCGGGGCAACCTCAGTGAGGCCGAAGGCCTCCGAGCCGAGGCGGTCTTGGGCGACTGCCGGGAATGCCAAGCATGGATGGACCGCGAGTTCTCAGGCGCCGCTTTCGGCACGGTCGATGATGCCATAGGTCAGGGGCTGGACACCATCACTCTGCCCGATCGCCGCCGCCATTTCGGATGGTTGGCTGCGGCGGCTGCAATCCTGATGGTGGCAGGTGGTATGACGATGTTGCAGATTCCCGACCAGTCGATCCCGATGGTCGTCGATCAGCAGGACCAGAACCGTTCGACCCAGATTGTCACCTTCGATTTTGAAGGCGGACCGGGCAGCAGTACCGCCGTGAACATCGGAGAGACCTCCGCGGCCGCTGAGGCCGTCGAGGCAGACCCGCTCTTTGCCGACGACCTGGAAGACGGCGGCGCCGGCTCCTGGACGATTCATACGTAAGATTCGAAACTGGAAACTCGAAACTGGAAACTAGACCCCAACAGGCCAGTTGTGTTGATAAATGGTCTTAGCGTCTGGTCAAACGCATCAGTCGTTCACGGGAATCGCTCAACTCAGGTAACAATCACCGCCCACCATGCGTTCCCCGAGGTGAAATTTCTCGGCTGACTCGCGGATTCCCTTCAGGCCGCCCCAACCTTTCCCGGCTCACCACTGGTTCCCAGTCTGTGTTTCCAGTTTCCAGTTTCCAGTTTCTAGTTTCTGCCCCTGCCATCCACTCAACCCAAACGCGCTATCATGGCTCTCCCGGCACTCCGGGTTGGAGCATCACATGAAGAAACTCAGCCTCGTCATCGCCCTGATCTGCCTCTTTTTGCCTGGGTCGGACTCCCAGGCTGCCCGCCCTTTCACAGTGCACGACATGGTCGCAATGGAACGGATCAGCGACGCCCAACCGTCTCCGGACGGCAGCAAGGTGGTCTTCACCCTCAAAACGATGGATCTCGAGGCCAACGGCAGTCATACCGATCTATGGATGGCCGCGACCGACGGCTCGGGCGCCCGCCAGCTGACCTCCCACGATGCCGGCGACTTCAGTGCCCGGTGGGCTGATGACTCGACGCTCTTTTTCCTTTCGACCCGTTCCGATAGCGTGCAGGTTTGGCGCCTGTCCCTGACTGGCGGGGAGGCCACCCAGGTGACTGATTTGCCGCTGGATGTCGAACGTCTGGTCATCGGTCCCGGCGGCTCGGCTCCTTACCTCGGTCTCAAAGTCTATCCCGGCTGTAGGGACATCCCCTGTACCGTCGAGCGGTTGGAGGCCGAAAAAGCCCGCCAGACTACCGGCATGATTTTCGACTCGATCCTCGTCCGCCATTGGGACAGCTGGAAGGACGGACGAAGGAACCACGTCGTTGCCGTCACACTCGACGACGCCGGCAAGATGACCGGCGAACCTGTCGATTTGATGGCCTATATGGACTCCGATTGCCCGACCATTCCCTGGGGCGGCGACGGCGACTACACCGTGACGCCGGACGGTTCAACCCTGGTATTCACAGCCAAGAACGCCGACGGCGCCGAAGAGGCATGGACGACGAATTGGGATCTCTGGGCCGTGCCGACCGATGGCTCCAAGGCGCCGAAAAACCTGACGACCGCCAACAAGGCCTGGGACACCGCGCCGGCCTTTTCCCCCGACGGCAAGACCCTGGCCTACCTGGCAATGGTGAGGCCCAACTTCGAAGCGGATCGTTACCGGGTCATGCTGATGGATTGGGCATCGGGCGAGACCCGCACCTTGACCGAGAATTGGGACCGTTCACCCGGCTCTGTCACCTGGGCGCCTGACGGCTCCAGGCTCTACGCCTCGGCAAACAACGTCGGCAACCACTCGATTTTCGAAATCGACCCCGAGACCGGCTTCGTCCAGGCGCTGTTGACCAAGTCCACAAACTCGGGCCCCCATCCGCTGGCCGACGGTCGTCTGCTCTTTTCACGAGACAGCCTGACGGCGCCGAGAGAAATTTTCGTACGCCCGGCCGCCGGCGGGAGTGCCCTGCAGATCACCCATTTCAACGACGAGCGCCTTGCAGAACTGCAGTTCGGTGAGTACCAGCAGTTTTCCTTCATCGGCGCACATGGTGACGAGGTCTGGGGCTACATGATCCGTCCGGTCGGTTTTGAAGCGGGCAAGAAATATCCCCTGGCCTTCCTGATCCACGGAGGGCCCCAGGGCAGCTTCGACGACCACTGGCACTACCGCTGGAACCCGCAGATCTATGCCGCGCACGGCTACGCGATGGTGATGATCGACTTTCACGGCTCGACCGGCTACGGCCAGGCCTTCACCGACGCCATCCGCGGCGACTGGGGCGGCGCCCCCTACGAGGACCTGATGAAGGGCCTCGACGACGTTTTGCGGCGCCACCCATGGATCGACTCCGATCGCATGGCAGCCCTCGGCGCCAGCTACGGCGGGTTTATGGTCAACTGGATTCAGGGCCAGACCGACCGTTTTGCCGCCCTGGTGTGCCATGACGGCAACCTCGACGAGTACATGGCCTACTTCGACACCGAGGAACTGTGGTTCCCCGAATGGGAGCATGGCGGCACCCCCTGGGAAAACCCTGAGGGATATCGCAAACACTCACCGGTCAATCACGTGGCCGATTTCAAAACGCCCGAGTTGGTCATCCACGGCGCCCTGGACTATCGCGTCGTCGACACCCAGGGCCTGGCGATGTTCAACGCCCTCCAACGCATGGGCGTGCCGTCGCGCCTGCTCTACTACCCCGACGAGAACCACTGGGTGCTCAAACCCCTGAACTCCATTCAGTGGCACGAGGTTGTACTCGATTGGATTGACCGGTGGACAGCTGAGGAGGAGTAGGGGGAGGGGCCGCAGCACTGGGCAGCGCCAGATTCAGCAAAAGCACCGACGGCCCGGTCCGGTCGCCGACCCGGCTCCGGTTGCTGCATACTGCCACTGATCCTTGACGCTGACGCGGTCGCTGAACCTGCTTCTGTCGCAGCCACCGACCTGTTTGTTGGGCGTGACACGAACTGGGGTCTGCGGTACCGCCTCCGTACGCTGTCAGTAATTGCAACCACTGCTCTTGGCGGAATATTCTTCTCTAACCCGCATTATTCACCAGCATTCTACTGCGGGCCACGATACACATCGCTCAGCGGTGCTTTCTCCCCTCGAGGTGCTCAACGTAGTGTCAACTACGCCTCCGCGCCTCTCGGGTCGAAATCCCCACTGCGCATTGTGTCTCCTGACCCTCGCGACGAAACCTGGTGAATAATGCGGGCTAACCCATCGAAGACCACAACGAATAGACGGCGATGGCGGCCAAGGCGAAAGAAGATGCCAAAAGCAGACCTTGCCTGCCGCGAGGACCAAGTACGGAAGTCGTCCCGACTAGGACGATGAACAGGGCCAGGCTGAACAGCATTACCGAATAGAACGAAACCACCAGAGCTATTGCGTGTGCGGGGCTTTCAGCCCACGCCTCAAGCATCAATGGACCGAGGATGAGGCTCCATCCGAGGTAGGGGCCTGGGTTGAGGAGATTCACGACCACGGCCTGCAATAACGTGCGCGGGGAGGACTGGGTGGTTTGTGTCGTGCCGAGCCTCATGTGCCGCCATTCGAGAAAAGTCTTCACGGCGAAATACAGGAAAACAACGCCACCCATCCCCTTCAGAACACTCTCGAACCCGCGTGCGACGTTGTGGAGAAGAGTCAGAACCAGGAATGCGATGGGGCCGTCGCTGATCAATGGTGCGAAGGCGGCGGGGAGAGTGCGCCTCCAGCCGTCAGCTGCCACTCGTGAGAGCAGAAACGCCTGCAAGGGTCCAGGCTGAACGGTAGCGGCGAATGCGAATCCACCCCCAATGATGATGTATTCCAACATGAGATATCCAGGTTACCTCAACGAGCCTCACGCCCGAGTTCGGTGGACCCTGAATTCAAGAGTGTCCCTTTTTGGCGTGTGCCCTCGTTCGACGAATTGCTTTACACTGACACCGTGAAAATCACCGGCCTCTCCAACACCGGCATCATCCACGCCGCCTTCCACCAACCGGAGACCCAGGTCTACCGCGTCGTCCAGGGTTTCGTGTGGCTGCTGATCACCGGGTCGATCGCTCTCATCGCCGCGGGATTGTTCTTCGAACCGGACAGCCCCACCGCCCTTGAATTGATCCGCATCGACCGTCTGGTGCTGTGGCTCTTCCTTGCCGAATACATCCTGCGTCTGGTCTCCTACCGGCCGCCCGGGTTGGAACTCTTTGACCGAACACCAAGCAATCGGCTCCTTTACAGTGCGGCCAAACGCTTCGGATATGCTCTCAGCCCTTTGATGCTGATCGATTTGGCAACGGTTCTTGCCCTGGCCCCTCAGCTTCGGGGACTGCGGGCGTTGCGTCTTTTGCGAGTCCTTCGTTTTCCCAGAATCTTCCGGCGGGCCAATCCTTTCCGAGGGGTCATGCTGTCCTTCCGGGAAAACCGCCTGATGTTTGCATTCGGTCTTCTGATGGTCTCCGGGGCGACCGTTCTGGGAGGCCTGACCCTGTTTCTGATCGAAGGCCCACTGGCCAAGGAAAACCAGACGATCAACAGCCTGGGAGAGGGTCTGTGGTGGGCCCTGGTGACGATCACGACGGTCGGCTACGGCGATATCGTTCCGGCGAGCCTGGTCGGGCGGATGGTCGGCGGCGTGCTGATGATTTCGGGAATGTTCACCCTGGCCCTGTTCGCAGGCATCGTCAGCCAGACCCTGTTGCGCGCCGTTTTGACCATTCGAGAGGAGCAATTTCGCATGAGCACCTATGTCAACCACGTCGTCGTCTGCGGCTACGATCCGGGCGCCCGCATGCTGCTCGACGCCCTGCTGGAGGAGGTGGGCCCCCATGGAGCAACCGTCGTACTGTTCGCCCAGGGCGAGAGGCCGGCCGGGGTCCCGCTGGAATTCACCTGGGTCAACGGCGACCCTACCAAGGAGAGTGAGCTGGACAAGGTCCGTCTGTCCCACGCCGCGGCGGTGATCGTCGTCGGCAACCGAAAGGTCCTGCCCCAGCAGGCTGACGCCCACACGATCTTGACGGTGTTCACGCCTCGCTCCTTCCTCGATCAGCGCGGCGCCGCAGTCAGGCGCAGCAATCCGCTGCACGTCGTGGCCGAAATCCTGGATGCCGAAAATGTCGCCCATGCTC
>JBDLIO010000067.1:0-8161 GCA_039714865.1 Acidobacteriota bacterium
GCGGCATTGAGGACCTTCGAAACCCCTCTCTCCTGGCCCGGTCCGACCAGGGCATATTGCACGACCTTCTCCTTGGCTCGGGCCGAGGCGTCGAACTCGACCGGCAATGTCATCGAAAAGAGTGTCCCTTTCTCGTCTTCAATTCCACAGCTCCGACGAAGACGGGAAAGACATCAAATTCGGGTTTGACTCTTTATAAAGGCGCCTTTCCGTATTTTCCGGGTTCTTGATCGTCGGCGGGGACCCCCGTGAGGGTCCATTATCGTTGTCATCTGCCGCCAAAGGTGTCGTCAACGGTGGTAAGATGGACTGGACGGGGAAAAGGAAATCACTCTCCCTCTATCCCTTTGGCTATGACCGAAAAAGCCAGCTCGGAAGCCATGATGGATCTCGGACTATTCGCGCCGCAGACGCTCAAAAAGCGGTTTAGGGATTGGGTGGGACCGCTCGACCTCTGGGCGCTCCAATATCCGTTCGTGGGGGAGGCCCGAGAGTTCTATCGGAAGCACTTGCGGAAACCGATATCCGGGCTTTCGGAATCCGGGGCCGAACTCAACTCGGACTTCGAGACGGGCATCCCCGACGCCTTCATAGTCGATCCCGGCAATATCTGCAATCTTCGTTGTCCGTTCTGTCCTACCGGGCTGAACCTGCAGTCCCATCAGAGGATGATGAAACTCGAGGACTATCAGGTCATCCTCGAGAAGATCGCACCGTTTGCGCAGCACATCGGCCTGTACAACTGGGGAGAGCCGCTGCTCAACAAGAATCTTCCCGAGATGATCGAGGCGACGCACGCGCTTCGCATTCAGACCATCATCGACACAAATCTAAGTCTGAGCGATCTCACTGATGCCGAGGCGGAACGCCTCGTGAGCTCCGGGCTCTCTGTGCTCAGAGCGTCGATCGATGGCGCGTCCCAGGAGAGCTACGAGAAGTATCGGGTGCACGGGGACTTTGCGCGAACACAGAACAATCTGCGGGCGCTCGTGGCCGCGAAGAAACGCCTCGGCCTCGCGTCCCCGTCGATCACCTGGAATTTCTTGATCAACGGCCACAACGAGTCGGAGATCGAGACGGCCCGACGCGCAGCCCGCGACATCGGCGTGCGGATTCGATTTGCGCTGATGGAAATCTGGGACGGCGAGAAAGGAAAAGGTTGGGAATCCACGTTTCATAACAAAACCTCTCTCCTTGCGCGTCTAAAACGCCATGTGGCGTCGGCGAGCAAAGATCTGCCGATTCCGCTTCGCGATCTCCGCCTGCACGACAAACTCACACCATTTTGCAGCCAGCCGTTCAGCGTCATGTTCATTGCACCTGACGGCCACGTCATGCCGTGTTGCAACGTATGGGGGTCGGAGTATTCGATGGGCAATCTACTCGAAGAGGATCTCGAGGAGATCTGGAACGGCGACCGATTCAGGAAATCGCGCGCTTTTCTGTTTCGCTACGGACCTCGACAAGATGGTGGTTCAGTCTGCGAAACGCTTCCATGTCCGCTCAAGAACAAGGCGCTTTGATCCCGACACGAAGCTTCCTCCGCCCGGGTCTCGGCAACTGCCTCTACCTCCACCTCAAATGTAACGCTAGTTTGCTGTACACCTTTCACCTTTTCTAAAAGGGGAAATTATCATTACACCTTTTGGGATTGATGGGATTGAGTAGTCGCCAGGTCATGGCATACCTGATCGAAAAGAGGGCTAGGCGACTAATCCCGGCTCCCCAACAACCCCGCCCTCAAGAGGAAATACAGCAAAGTCATGATCGAGGAGGCGGCCGCTGCAACGTAGGTCAATGCCGCGGCATTGAGGACCTTCGAAACCCCTCTCTCCTGGCCCGGTCCGACCAGGGCATATTGCACGACCTTCTCCTTGGCTCGGGCCGAGGCGTCGAACTCAACCGGCAATGTCACCAGTTGAAAAAAGACCACGGCTGAAAACAAGATGGCGCCCAGGCCGACCATCTGGGTTGACTGCATGAACAGTCCAATCAACATCAGGAAGTACCCGATTTTGCTGCCGATGCCCACGGTCGGGACCAGGGCGGACCGGAGTTTCAAAGGCCCGTAAGCCGTCGCATGCTGAATGGCATGCCCCGCTTCGTGGCAGGCCACGCCAACCGCCGCGACCGATCTCGTCGAATAGACGGCCTCGGACAGTGCAAGCTTTTTGTTCGTCGGGTTGTAATGGTCCGACAGAAATCCCCGGGTCGGGACGATGGAGACATCATTGATTCCGGCCCGCTTGAGCATCTCCGATGCCGCCTGGGCTCCGGTCAGGCCCGTTGTCACGGCCATGTTCGAGTATTTCTTGAAAGCACTCTTGGTCATGAAACTGGCCGCCAACGACAAGAGAAAAGTCGGCGCGATGAACAGCAAATACAGTGGATCGAAATACATTCATTCTCCTCTCATGAACCGGAACACTCGGGTCCGGCATCAGTCATATATTCTAACAAGATCTCGCTCGAATCAATTCTTCGGCATTCCTGTAAACTCTGTTGGTGCCGAACATACCACAGGAATCATCGACACGCTCTCTTCATCAGGCGCCCAAGCTCGGGCTTCCGGTGTTATTGGGGATTTTCGGTGTCATCTTTGCGTGTTTCAGCCCGTCCCTGGATAATTTCTTTGCTGGAGACGACTTCAGCTGGTTCTTTCACACGCTGAAAACGATCCACATCCCCGAGACCTTTCTCCTGCCGGTCAACAACTTCTACCGGCAGACCGAGAGCTTGTACTTCCTGGCGACCACGTTGGCCTTTGGGCTGGCCCCTCTTCCATTTTTCTTGATCCTGGTCGTGATTCACGGCCTCAACGGAATCCTCGTCTCAACACTGGTGACACGAGTGACCGGTGATCGGCTTGCCGGCGTAGTCGGAGGCCTCGCCTGGGCCCTGTGCTACAAACACGCCGAGGTCGTGCTCAGACCCTATGCCGTCGCGGACTCCGCGGCGTTGCTCTTTGGCCTCGCGTCGATCCTCCTGATACTCAAGAGACGGGTTGTTATTGCCGTTTTGCTGTTGATTCCCTCCCTCTTCGCCAAAGAAAACGCCATCCTGTTCCCGCTCCTGGCCACCATTCTCGTTTTCTCCACCGACGGCGAGAAGATGAAGACCCGTTTTTCTCAGCTGGTCGGCAGGTGGACTCGGGCTGTGACCCTGACCAGCCCCTTGTGGGCCCTGGCCTCTGCCTTCGCTCTTCTCGAGATTCTGGGGAGTCGGTCAAGTCGCTACCTCTCGTTCGACCTCGCCTTCGTCTCGAGGTTCTGGGAAAGCTGGCTCACCTATCTCGGCCCCGACGCGACCTGGCTCCGAGAGGTGGTTCTCGGGGGCGGCCCGACCCTTGTCCCCACCTGGTTGGCATTCGTTCTATTTGTGCCCTTTGCCTTCTTGCTGTGGCGGGTTCCCAGACTGGTTCGTCTGGGCGTGGTGTGGACCTGCATCACCATGCTCCCAACCCTCGCGGTTCCGTTCCAGAGCTCCCGCTATCACTACGTCCCCCTGGTCGGAATCGCCCTGGTCTTCGGTCTGGTCTGGTCCCGCGTTTATGCACGGCTTGACAGATCTCCCAAGGATCATCGAGCCGGGCTGGTTCTTCTGTTTTCCGCAACAGCATTGCTCGCGGCTTTCTTCATCTCAGGAATCCAAAACGAGGAGCGGGACACCGCCCAGATCGGAGAGCTGCATCGGCGAGCGGCAGCGTCGTTCGAGGCCGGGATCGTTCCTTTTCTTGACCGAGAGCCGAGCGCCATGACCGTTTTCATGAGGACCGAGAACCTCGATATCGCCCACTCTCTGTTCAATCCGAGGCCCTGGTTTATGCCCGAGACCTACAAATGGGTCTATCGCCGTCCCCATGGGATCCTGGGCCTGGCCGACACCTATGGTTTCGTGTCCTACTGCAGCTATGACCCGGAACAGCCAAGCCTCTTCGTCGCAGTGCCCCGAAGGGAATTTGAGAAGCGGCTCGGGCAGGATCTGTTCACGGTCGCACTTCACAACTCCACAACCAACGTGTTCTCACGGGGAGACCGGAAGGTCCAAGACTCGGCCCGGCAGATGGCCGCCGAGCACGACAGCTACTCCCTCTTGCAACCGGGCCGCTTCGACCCGACCTTCCGGGGCAAAGACCGATTGTCCGCAGGAGGACCATGAAAAACTCGAGCCTTGTCTTCCTCGCCGTCGCCTTAGTGTTGACGGCCGGGAGTGCGTTCGGGCAGACCCCGTCAATCGCCGACGGGGATGACTGGACCCTCCCCGGGTGGGCAGCACCTCTTCCCGGAACGGGCTTCTTTTCTGAAGAACTTTCTCCCGACCATCATGTCGACATCAGGGTCGTTGACGTCAGTTGGCGGCAAGTCAATCCGGCGCCCGGGGTCTACTCGACCACCCGAACCGGTCAAGCTCAAGGTATGGAATTCCCGTCGTTGGAAGACCAACTGGATTCCGGCGACCCCTTCTGGATGCGCATCTGGGCCAGCGGCGCCGACTGGGCGCCGGAATGGGCCGTCTCTCTCTTGGACACAACGCCAGATCCACACCAGACGCCTGGGTCGCCCTGCGCGAAGCCGAAGACCGATACTGGATTGATGATGACTCATACAGTTGGAACGGCAAACCGTGGGTCCGCAATCTGGAACACTTCCTGGTGCAACGAGATATCGAACCCGACGCCGTCAGCCGCCGGGGAACCGATCAACGCTCCGGTGATGTCGATCCGGAAAACGGCACGGCCTACGAGGGCCGGCGCACTGATCGGGCGGCCGGGCAGAACGCCCTGGCATTCTTCGTTGACGACGCCTTCCTCTCGCAACCGGCAGGCAGCATCGAACTGAAGATCACCTTTTCAGACACCGGCCGCGCTCAGTGGATGGTTCAGTACCCGGGGGTCGCCGGTGTTGTACACACCTCACCGGTCACCAACAACGACAGCGGCGCGATCCGAACGGCCACCTTCACCCTGGAAAATACGTTTTTTGACGGGTCTTTGGCCGGTGGTGCTGATTTCCGCATCGTCTCCGACATCGACGATGTAGAGATTCGATTCGTCCGCCTGGTCAAGACGTCGCCCCCGGAACCGCCCTCGGCCCGCCTGCCACGAGGCGGACGCTCTCCTTAGACACTTACCCTCGAACTGCTTCGATTCGAGGTTTGGTCAGTTGGACGTTCAACGTCCAACACTCAACGTCGAAAGACGCGTTTGAGGCCACTGAGTATTTGGCCGACGGCTCTCGGAGCGGAAGGGGTCAAATTATTGTGAATATGTTTCCCATCGTTCGATGTTCACCTCTCAGCATCGACCGTTTCCGTCCCAGACCCATCAGCCTTCGGGCGCGAACTTCAATGTTGAACGTTGGACGTTGGACGTTGGACGTTCATATGAGTTTTGGGCTGACGGCTGAAAGCGATCCGGCGGGCCGGACAGTCGCTTTTCGATTCCGGCCCCGCCGGATCAGTCCTTCACCTATTGCTCCGCAGTGGCAACCATCAAAACAAAGTTGCCGACGAGGAAGGGGTCGAGGAAGGTTTCCGACCGTTCCTGCCAGACTCCGGTCGCCACCTCGCCGTGAACACCCCCGGAAAACCCTCGGGAATCGACCATGACGTCGTAGGTGTCAGCGATAGCCGTCAACTGGCTGGCCAGATTGGGCCGCCTGGGAACCGCGGGCACGGGGTAACTGGGCTTGCCGTCCCAGCGCAGATGATGCTCGTAGGCGACCAGAACGGCCAGAGGAGTTGCTTCCGGCAGGCTGCACAGCTGCGCCGCTCCGAGAACCGTATGCATCTTGACGATTTCCCACTCGACGTCGCTCAGGTCCCCCTCCCGATCCAGCAGCGTTTTCGGCAGGCTCAATTTTCCGATATCGTGCAGCATGGCGGCCATGCCGATGGCCTGCAGGTTTTGACCGCTGATTCCCAGCGACCTGGCCTGAGCCAGCACCAACATGGAGACGTTCATCGCGTGGGCGAAAAGCCTCTGATCAAGACTCTTCATCGGTCCGAGCAACAGCAGAGACCTGCTGCTCTGATCCATCCCCTCGACGAAATGCCAAAGCATGCGATCAAGCTGACCGACGCTGCCGCCGGGGTCGGCGTCATAGCGGAGGAAACCCTCCTCCACGATATCAAGCTCTTCCTCCGAAAACTCCAGAGATGCCGAGGCTGAAGAACCCGATTGGGTCGTCGTCTCTCCCTGGCCACCCAGCTGGACCTTGCCCAAAACCACATGAGAGGTTGAACCAAGCTCACCGATCGAGGCCAGCCCTTCGACCAGGCCGTTCGCTTCCTCGCTATCCAGGCCTCGGGCCAGTGTCAGACGCTGCACGGCGAGGCCGCGAAGAGTTCGAATGAGCGGCGCCAGGTATATGTGACCTGCTCGGATCGGCCGGTCATCGACGAGAAGCTCCTGTTCGATCACCAAAAACGTGATGTCATCACGGCCTCGCTCCTGAAGGCAAGAATGCAATGCCTCGACCAGCGCCCCGATGCCTTCGACGACCCTCGGGTGGGTAGACGGATACAGAGCCCTGTAGTTCACGGCGGTCGACAACGACCTGAGGACCGGAAGGGCGTGTGTCGGGTCGTTCCTGGGCATCCTAGACCCCCGCCGCCGGACTCTCGCCGCCGATCAGGGCGCGGCAGATCTCCCGAATCTCGGGATCCAAAGACAATCTGCCCTTCTTCAACCATAGGCGTCGATCGGCCTCGGGGTAGTGTCTGAGAGATCGATAGGCCGCGTGCCGCTCTTCAACACTGACCGGGGCGAACCAACTCCTGAAGAACGGGGCGATCTGAGTGAGAATTTTGGCGTCACCGAATTCCCCCAGCGCCTGCAAAGCCCGTAACCTCAACCTGCGTTGACGACCCAGATGATCCGGTTTCTTCAACAATTCGACCAGCGGCTGCACCGCAGCGCTGATGCGGGCGCTGCCGAAGACACCAATCGCCATCTCGGCCACCTTGGGATCTTGGTCGGCAAGTACCTTTTCCACCAGGGCGGGCGTCACCTCCGCCCCCAACTCCGGCATGCACTTGACGGCCTCGATCCGCACCCGTGAATCCTGGTGCTCCATGCCCTTTTGCAGGACCTCGAGGGTCAATCCCTCACCGACTCGCCGCAGCAGGGAGAGGATGTTGCGGATCATGTACCACCGTTGGTCTTCAAGAAGGCCGATCGATGCCGGAACGACGGCGGACCCCAGTGAAGCCAGCAGATCGAAGATGTGGCGACGTCGGGAGAGTTCACCTTCCTCTCCGAGCACACACAACAATTGGTGAATCGCCGTCGGTCCGAGCATATCGATCAGGTTGTGGACCAGACCGATGTCCGAACTCTTGACCTCACCGAGAACATCGACGATCCCCGAGAGCGTCTGGGGTTCTCGAAGACCGTCAAGGCACAACTCGGCAGCCTCCCGCACCGGTTTGATCTGCTCCTGGGAATGAGCCTGTTCCCTGAGGTACTGGACGATGCGCGTCGCGGCTACAAATCGCCCTCCGGCCAGCATCACCTTGAAGACCTCCTGCTGACGCTCGATGACCCACCCAATCTGTTTCTCGTCCAGGAAAGGGCGCTGGAGAAGGTCTATCAGAGTCATCGACAGATCGACATCCAGGCGCTGGTCGGTGATGGAGTCCAGATAGGGACTGAGGTCGGTGAACATCGCATGAACCTGCACGTGGCGTCTCAATTCCAGGAAGATCCGGTCGTCCAGATCTCCCGACAACGGCGCCCGATCGACGTCTTCATCCCCAAAGACCACACGCAGCTGTTTGGCAAGCTCATCCGGGTCTCGCTGCCGATTCGGGTGATCGATTTCCTTGACGCCTTCGGCGACCAGACTTTCGACCGCCGAAACGACACGCGGGGCGAAACCGACCTTGTCCGATCGAAGACGACGCAACGACCCGACCATCTGAGCCGCCGAGACCGCGCTGCCCAACGAACTCAATCCAGGCGCCGCTTCGTCCCGTGCCACCAATTCCCTGACGGCGGCATCGAGGATTCCGTGCTGCATCCCTTCGGGCATCGCACCGAGCAATTCCGTCACGTGACGAGCCACCGACCGCCGACTATCCTCATCTCCCGCTTCGAGCATCTCCTCCCCGGCGGCCTCACCGACCACC
Organism: Acidobacteriota bacterium; assembly: GCA_039714865.1. Lineage (GTDB taxonomy): Bacteria > Acidobacteriota > Thermoanaerobaculia > Thermoanaerobaculales > Sulfomarinibacteraceae > DAOWGJ01. The sequence goes on from JBDLIO010000067.1 coordinate 8,131, forward strand.
CCGGAGAGGGTCTCAACCACTTCCAGCGCGG
>JBDLIO010000068.1:0-8151 GCA_039714865.1 Acidobacteriota bacterium
CAGATCTTGTCCTCGGTCGAGGCTTCACGCACGACGTACTTGTCTTGTGCGGCGCGGGCCGACCACTTGCCGGTGTTGACGACAAAGGGTCCGCCGTTGGCGACATTGCCTTCCTTGCGGATCGTCGCCTCTTCATAGAGGGCAGCTTCGGGGAGATTCCAGAAGACTCGATCGAGGTGAGTCAGACCGTGATTGCTGAGTCCGTAACGGCTCTTGAGGTCTTTGGCCTGGGCCGTGGCCGGAGTGTTGAATTTGAGGTATTTGCTCATGTCCAGTCCCTCACCAGCTTGCGTTCGCCGATATAGAGTTCGTTGGGCGAGTTGGGATCAAGCGCCCACTTCATGCGCTCGATGCCTTCAGTGATGTCCTTGATCGAACCGCAGTAGGAGATGCGGAGATGGCCCTCCAGGCCGAACTCGATGCCCGGTACAGTGACCACCTGGACCTTCTCCAAAAGAAACTTCGACAGGGCGACCGAGTCTTTGTTGTAGTGGCTGAAATCCGGGAAGGAGTAGAAGGTGCCGCCCGGCTCGTCGATGATGACGCCGTCGAAGGACCGCAGCTGCTCCATCAATACGTTTCGGTTGTTTTCCAGGGTCAGGCGCATATTCTTGACGATCGACTGGATGCCGTTGATGGCGCCGACCGCAGCGTGCTGCAGCAGGGCCGACGGGCCGGAGGTCTCGTGGCCCTGGATATTCGTCATCGCCTCGATGACCTTGGTATTGCCGACCGCCCAGCCGATCCGGAAGCCGGTCATGGCGTACTGCTTGGAGACGCCGTTGATGATGATCAGCTTGGAGTTGTCCGACCGGTCCTTGGCGTAGTCGTAGCAGTTGACCGGCTCGCGGCCGTCGAAGATCAGGCGATGGTAGATGTCGTCCATGATCAACCACAGGCTGCGGCGCTCGCAAAAATCGACGACGTCGGCGATGAACTCTGCCGGATAGACGGCGCCGGAGGGATTGTTGGGGCTGTTGATGACGACGGCTTTCGTGTAGGAGCCGGTCACCTGCTCGATGTCCTGGATGCGCGGGATGAAGCCGCCGTCCTCGGGTCGGACCGCTACAGGAACGCCGCCGACCAGTTTGACCATCTCCGGATAGCTGACCCAGTAGGGGGTCGGGTAGATGACTTCTTCCTGGGGATTGACGATGGCGTGCAGGGCCGACATGATCGCCTGTTTGGCGCCGCCGGAAGCCATGACATTCTCCGGCGCCGGCCGCCAACCGTAGAACTCTTCGGTATAGCGGATGATCGCCTTTTTGAGGGCCGGCGTGCCGTCGGGAGGCGTATATCTGACCTCGCCGGAGTTGAGCATCGACGACGCGGCCAGGATCGCGTCCATCGGCGCCTTGCCCTTGGGTTCGCCGCCGCCGAGGTGAATGACGGGATCCCCCTTGGCGCGTAGAATCGAGGCAATTTCGTTCAATTTGAGAGTGGCGGACTCGCCGATGGATTGTGCGATCAACGACAGGCTCATGGAATGCCCTTCTGCCGGTTGGATCCGGCTCGTAGGAACGCGGATTATCGCAAAAGTCTGTGAAAAAAGCCACAAGGCAATTTGTCGCAATTCGTCGGACGAATTGTGTGGGGGGGTGGAGTGGGGGGGTGAATGCAACGCTACCCCCGGAAACATGCGTGCAAACAGTATACTGGCCTTGATGAAGGCTTTGAGAGGCAGCGCAGGTTGATGCAGCATCTTGGCAAGAGCTCGTCTCGGGTCAAGGAACTCAGGCGGCGGGTGCGTCGGCGGGTTCCCGGTGAGGTCATTATCGATGGTACGAAGCTCGTGCACGATCTCATCCGGTGGGATGTGCCGATCCGGGAGCTCTACCTCGAGGCCGGACGGGAAACTTCAGCGGAACTCGAGGTCTGGATTGCATCGGCCGCCGAGGTCTTCGAGATGGATCGTGACGTCCTCGCCAACCTCGCGCCGACCAAAACCCCCCAGGGTGTACTGGCGGTGGCCGAAGAACTGCGGCGGCCGGTCTGGACCGCGTCGGATGGTTTCGGACTTTACCTCGAAGGGGTACAAGACCCCGGCAATCTCGGGGCGATCATCAGGTCGGCAGCCGGCCTGGGGGCGGCTGCTGTGTTGTTGGCGCCTGAGTGCGCCGATCCATGGGGGCCGGCAGCGGTTCGCGGTTCGGCCGGTGCGGTGTTCCGGATCCCGGTCGAACGGGACGTGTCGTTGTCCAGGGCTGCCGATCGACTCCGACGCCACCAGGGAGAGCTGTGGGCCACGGCAAGCCAAGGACAACCACTGAATGAATGGAGTCCATCCTTGCCGATGCTCCTGATGCTGGGTACAGAGGGTCAGGGCCTTTCGCCGCAGGCGTCGGCTGTCGCAGACAGCACGGTCAGCATTCCATTGCAGCGAGACGTCGAGAGCCTTAACGTCGCCGTTGCTTCCGGGATTTTGATGTCACACCTCAATAATTCTAGGTGAGCATGGATTTCTCTTGTTGACACTGCTTCGTTTGCTCCGGGCGTTGGCCGGTGGAAAGCCTCGGACCTTGAGGCTTGCCGATCCAAGGATCCGACCGTAACCGAATCCGACGACTGAAGCGCCGATCCGAGCGGTGCTTCACCGTGCATCAGGAGATGGGTCAGAGGGTTGAGGCCCAGGAAATCCGGTCCAACCCTTGACGAGAGCCGCATCGGGCACCACATTGTTTCCAGGGTTAATAGTCAACAGGGTTAACGATGAGGTTTGAAGACGACGTTGTCGGACCCAGGCGTCAAGGTGAGGCGTTTTCCGCCTTTCCGTCGGGTGAAGATGTATATCGTTTTCTTCGCAGCGGTCACATCCTCTCGGCGATCCTCCGCGAGATCCTGCGCGAGATTTCCCGCCGTGAACTCCATCCCCACTCTCTGACCTGGTCGCAGCTGTGTTTTCTCAAGCTGATTGCGCTCAACAGCGACCTGCAGGTGGGGGAGGTGGCTCGCGCAATTGGTGTGACGCCGGCTGCGTGCAGCAAGAACGTCGACAAGCTGGTGAGATTAGGGCTGGTGTCGCGCGCCGCCGCACCGAGGGACCGCCGCGCGACCCTCCTGTCGGCAAGCCCCGAGGGCGTCGATCTTGTCTGCACCTACGAGGGGCTCAAGGCCACAGTTGTGGCGCCGATTATCGACGAACTCGGGTCGGAGAAGATCGACACGCTGTGCGCCCTGCTCGACGAGGTCAGCGTGGGTCTGCTGGAACTCGGCGAGTTCGGCCGGGGTCCGTGCATGCGGTGCGCGGGCTATTCCGACCCGGCCTGTTCGATCCGACCGGCGGCGGGGGAATGCGCGCTGCAGATGGGTCATGAATCTGAGCCGGAGCCGACCGAAAGCGAGGCGTCAACATGGGATTGATAACGCGACCTGAACGACGGCCGCGAGGCCGGGGGGGCGGGCCATGAAGTACTGGCGAAAGCCGCTTGATCTCGATCGGGTCACCGTGCCGCACGGGACGGTGGTGATCATCGAAGACCGATGCAAGGGCTGCGGATTCTGCGTCGAGTACTGCCCGAAGGAGGTGCTCCGGATGTCCGAGAGCTTCAATCGCAAGGGCTATCACCCACCGGAGGTGGTGCTCGAGGGCGAGTGCGTCAACTGCAATCTGTGCGAGATGATCTGCCCCGATTTCGCAATCTACTGCGTACCGGTTGGTGAGAATCAAGACGCTGCTGCAGCGGCGGGAAGGTAGGTTTTGCTCATGAAAGCCGATCCGCTGGGGGTCTTGACCGGTGTCCACTACCTCGATGGAGACCATGCGTGCGGGGAGGGCGCGATGGCGGCGGGATGCCGCTTCGTCGCCGGCTATCCGATCACGCCCTCGACCGAGGTCGTTGAGCGTATTTCGCAGCGTTTTCCGATGATGGGGGGAACGTTTATCCAGATGGAGGACGAACTGGGCAGCATGGCGGCCGTCGTCGGAGCGTCGTGGACAGGGACAAAGTCGATGACGGTCACCAGCGGCCCCGGCTTCAGCCTGATGATGGAAAACATCGGCCTGGCGGCGATGATGGAAACTCCGTGTGTCGTCGTCAACGTGCAGCGAGGGGGGCCCTCGACCGGTCTTCCGACGATGGTCGGGCAGGCCGACATGATGCAGGCGCGCTGGGGTTCGCACGGAGATTACGAATTGATCTCGATGTGTCCGCAGTCGCCTCAGGAGGCCTTCGATTTGACGATCGATGCCTTCAACCTGTCGGAGAAATACAGGGTGCCGGTGATGTTCATGATGGACGAATGCGTCGGCCACATGACTGAGAAGGTGGTCATTCCAGAGCCCGATTCTGTTGACATCGTGCCGCGGATCCTGACCGATCAGGCGCCGGAGGACTTTCTGCCCTACCGGGTCAATGGCAAGTCGGTTCCGGAGTTCGCCAGAGCGGGCGACGGCTACCGATTCCACTCGACGGGCCTGACGCATGACGAAAAAGGCTATCCGGTGATGAGTGCGGAGTGTCAGGAGCAGAGCGTGCATCGCCTGATCGAGAAGATCCGCTGCAACGCCTCCGACATCATTCGCATCGAAGAGGAGGCCGTTGACGGTGCCGAGGTCGTGGTGATGGCCTACGGCATCACGGCTCGGGTGACCCGCATGGGCATCAATCTGGCGCGCAAGAAGGGCATCAAGGTGGGTTTCATCCGCCTTGTGGTCGTCTGGCCCTTTCCGGAAAAACGGGTGCGCGAGTTGGCGGACAAGATCAAGGCCTTCGTCGTGCCCGAGATCAACTACGGACAGGTCGTGCTTGAGGTCGAGCGCTGCGCTGCCGGGAAATGCTCCGCCATCTGCGTACCGCACGGCGGCGGCGGGGTGCACGACCCAAAGACGATTTGCGAGGCGATTGTGAGGGCCGCGAAATGACACAGCCACAGGCGCCGAAAACTGCGGCCGAGTCGGAACATCCGATCGCGCCGTTTCTGCGAATGGACCGCATGCCCCACATCTGGTGCCCGACCTGCGGTATCGGCACGGTCGTGAAATGCTTCGCCACTGCCCTCGAAGGCTCCGGCATCGACCTCGACAAGGCGGCGATCGTCTCAGGGATAGGGTGCACCGGGAGGGTTGCCGGCTACATGAACCTCGATGCCTTTCATACGACCCATGGGCGGGCCGTTCCGTTCGCCACGGGACTCAAGCTCGGCCGGCCCGAGTTGAACGTCACGGTGTTCTCCGGCGACGGAGACCTCTCAGGCATCGGCGGCAACCATTTCATCCACGCGGCTCGGCGCAATATCGATCTGCTCGTCGTACTCGTCAACAACTTCATCTATGCCATGACCGGCGGCCAGAACGCGCCCACGACGCCGGTGACGGCGCGTTCCTCGACGATGCCCTTCGGCAATTTCGAGACCCCGTTCAACCTGCCGCATCTGGCCGAAAGCTGCGGCGCGACCTACGTCGCCCGCTGGACGTGCCTTCATATCCGCCGTCTGACCCGAACCTTCTCAGAGGCACTCAACCGCAAGGGTTTCCGTTTTGTCGAGGTCATCGCTCCGTGTTCGACCCTCTATTCGCGCCTCAACAAGCTCGGCAGCGGCCTCGACTTGATGCGTTTTTATCATGACAACGCGGTCATCAAACACGGCGCCGACACACGCGAGGTGGCCATCGGGTTCCAGGACACGATCACCTGCGGAAAATTCGTCGACTCACCGAGACAGACCTTCAGTGAGGCGATGCATGAGCACTACACGACACAGCTCGGTGAACGCTTCGTGCCGATGCCCGAGGAAGGGGGGTGGATCCATGAGTAGCCGGACTTCAACACGAGAAGAGATCCGCATCACGGGCTTCGGCGGGCAGGGGGTGGTTCTCTCGGGCCACATCATCGGCCATGCCTGTGCGGTCAACGCAGGCCGCCATGCGACGATGATTCAGAGCTTCGGCCCGGAGGCTCGAGGTTCGGCCTGCAGTACGACACTGGCGGTCTCCGACACCGAGGTGCTCTACCCCTACATCACGCGACCGGACATCTTTGTCGTAATGTCGTCTGAAGGCTACGAGAAGTATCGCGACGAGCTCAAACCCAAAGGCACCTTGATTTACGAGACCGATCTGGTGAAGGCCAAGGTGAAGAAGGACCAACCCTCCTTCGGTATCCCTTCGACCCGGATTGCCGAAAATCTCGGACGAACGATCGTGCAGAACATCGTCATGCTGGGATTCGTTGCGGCCGTGACCGGGCTTGTGCCGATCGAAGCGATGCGCGAGGCGGTTCGCGAGTCTGTGCCGGCGGGCACCGAGGAACTGAATTTGCGGGCCTTCGACTCCGGGGTCGAGTACTTCGAGCAGGAGTACGGCACAGTCTCCGAGTCCGAAGAGGCCGGGGAAGGAGGTTGATATGGACGTCCTGCTTGCGACGGATGGCGTCGAAGAGATGCCGACCAAAGCGCTCCGTGCCCTTGTCATCGGCGGTGGCATCGCCGGCATTCAGGCGGCGCTGGATCTGGCCGACGCCCGCGTGCCGGTGACCCTGGTTGAAAAGGGGCCGTCCCTTGGCGGCCGCATGGCGCAGCTCGACAAGACTTTTCCGACCATGGACTGCGCTATTTGAATTCTCGGGCCGAAGGCCATGGATGCCGGTCGGCATCCGCTCATTGAGGTCATCACCAACGCCGAAGTCGTTGCGTGCTCGGGTGAGCCGGGCGATTTTACGGTCAAGGTCCGCAAGCACCCCCGGTTCGTCTCCGAAGACCTCTGTGTTGCGTGCGGCCTGTGCGTCGAGGCCTGTCCGCAGGTTGGCGGCAATGAGTTCGACATGGGCCTGATGGCGCGAAAAGCAATCTACCGCCCCTATCCGCAGTCGGTGCCGGCGGCCTATACCATTGACCGGGATGCCTGCCTGAATTTCCTGAGCCACCTGACCGAGAAGCAGAAGAAGCGGCTCGAAAAGGTCGCCAAATACAAACAGAAGGTCGATCCCACCTACACACCGAACATCCTGGTCTGCGGCCACTGTATCGACAGTTGTGACGTCAACGCGATCGATTTCGACATGAAGGCGGAGGACGTGGAGATCGATGTCGGATCGATCCTGGTGGCGGTGGGATTCCAGGAGTTTGACGCCCGCAAGCTCGGCAACTACGGCTATGGACGGTTCCCAAATGTTGTGACCAGCCTCGAACTCGAACGCATGCTCAATGCCTCCGGGGTTACCCAGGGTCATGTCGTGCGGCCCTCGGATATGAAAACCCCCAAAAGAGTTGTCTTCATCCAGTGCGTCGGCGCGCGCGGTGAAGGAGGCCGGCCCTATTGCAGTCGATTCTGCTGCATGAACGCAGTCAAGGACTCGATGCTGATGCGTCAGCACGACTCGGAAATCGAGGACATCACGATTCTCTACACCGATTTACGCGCTTTCGGCAAAGGTTTCGACGAGTTCGTCGTACGGTCCAAGAACGAAAACAGCGCAACCTATGTGCGCGGCCGGCCTGCCAAGATTGATCACCACAGGGAAGACGACACCCTCGAGATCTTCGTCGAGGATACGCTCGGACACGAGCAGCGGCGGATCAATGCCGACCTCGTGGTCCTGTCGGTGGCGGCGGCGCCGAATGACGGTGCGATAGAGCTTGCAGGGCATCTTGGGATCGAAACCGACCGCTACGGCTTCATTGCGCCGCTCGATCCGGCGATCTCATCGGTCGAATCGACACGAGAGGGAATTTTTGTGTGCGGTTCGGCGGTCGGTCCACAGGTCATCCCTGACTGCGTTGCCCAGGCCTCGGCGGCAGCGGCCCGGGCGCAGCTGTATCTGACCGGGCACCGGCACGAAGAAGAGGTGATAAGGCCCGAGCCGATGGACCTCGGGGGGCCACCGCGCATCGGTGTCATGGTCTGCCAGTGCGGCATCAATATCGCCGGCGTTCTTGATGTCGATGAGCTGTCGTTCTTTGCCTCCTCGCTACAGGATGTTGTCGTGGCTCGGGCCGATTGTTTCGCCTGCTCGGCCACAGGACAGGACGCCCTGCTCGAGATGGTGCGGGAAAACGGGCTCAACCGGGTCGTTGTCGCGGCCTGCACACCGCGGACCCATGAGCCGGTTTTCCGGGAAGCCCTGGCCGGCATCGGTTTCAACCCGTATCTGTTTGAGATGGTCAATATCCGAGACCAGTGCTCGTGGGTTCATGCCGGCGCAAAGGCCGCGGCGC
>JBDLIO010000069.1:0-8133 GCA_039714865.1 Acidobacteriota bacterium
CCGTAGTTGGAACCCTGAATGGCGTCCAACAGGGTATAGCCGCCGACGGTGATGGTGTTTTTGACGCCCGGTGTTTCCAGCAGGATTGTATTGACCCGCTCCATTATTTCGGAGGTCCGCTCCAGGGAGGCTGCTGCAGGCAACTGGGCGTTGACGAAGAAGTAACCCTCGTCTTCGGCATCAACGAAGCCGGCGGGAAGCCTGCTGAGGCCCAGGCCGGAGGCCGCCAACAATCCGAGGACCAGAATCATGGCGAAGGCGGCACGCCGTGTAACTAATCGGACCACACTCATATAACCCTTGGTGCTTGAGTCGAAAACACGATTGAACCACTTGAAGAAGCCCCGATGTTCTTTGGTCGAGGTCTTCAACAGCAGGCCGCACAGGGCCGGGCTCAGGGTCAGGGCGTTGATCGAGGAAAAGATCGTGGCGACCGAGATCGTGATGGCGAAGGGGCGGTACATGCGGCCGGTCAGGCCGGGCATGACCAGGGAGGGGGCGAAGACCGCCAGAAGAACCAGGGTCGTCGCGACGATGGCGCCGCCGACTTCACCCATTGCCTTGGCGGTCGCTTCCTTGGCGCCGAGACCCTCCTCCTCCATCAGGCGCATCGTATTCTCGACGACGACGATGGCGTCGTCGACGACGATTCCGATCGCCAACACCAGTCCGAACAGCGTCAGATTGTTGATGCTCTGGTCCATGACCAGCATCACGGCAAAGGTGCCGATCAGGGAGACGGGAATCGTCACTGCAGGTACCAGGGTGGTTCGGAAGTCCTGCAGGAAGATGAAGACCGTCAGGATGACCAGCGCGATGGCTACCAACAACGTCGTGACGACCTCGTTGATCGACTGCGCGATATAGTCGGTGGAGTCGAAGGGTACGGCCCACTCAAGTCCTTCGGGGAAGCTCCCGCTGAGGTCTTCCATTGTCGCCATGACACCGGAAGCGACATCGAGAGCGTTGGAGCCCGGAATCTGGTAGACGGCCAACAGTGCGGTCGGTTTGCCGTCCAGTTGGGCGTACCAGGCGTAGGTCTGTGAGCCCAGTTCTACCCGTGCCACGTCCTCGAGGCGAACGATCCGGCCGTCAATGCCGCGTTTGACGATGATCTTGCGGTACTGCTCGGGGTCTTCGAGGCGCCCAAGCGTGGTGACCGTGTACTCGAAGCTCTGTCCGGCTTTGGTCGGTGGCTCCCCGATTTTTCCGGCCGCGACTTGCACGTTCTGTTCCCGCAGGGCGGCCATGACGTCGGTGGTCGTCAGCCCTCTGGCCTTGAGCAGGCCCGGGTCCATCCAGATCCTCATGCCGAAGTCCTTGGCGCCCATGATCTGGACCTCGCCGACGCCGGTGACCCTGGCCAGAACGTCCAGGACCTGGGTGGAAGCGTAGTTCGACAGGAACATATCGTCGTATCGACCATCCGGCGAGGAGAGGGTCACGGCCAGGATCATCGAGGTGCTCTTCTTCTTGACCTTGACGCCCTGGCGTTTGACCTCGTCGGGAAGCATCGGCTCGGCGATTGCGACACGGTTCTGCGTCAAGACCGTTGCCATGTCGATGTCCGTGCCGACCTTGAAGGTCACGGTCAGGTTGTAGCTGCCGGAAGCGGACGATTTCGAGGACATGTAGAGCATGTCCTCGACGCCGTTGATTTGCTGCTCGATCGGCTGGGCGACGGTTTGCTCCAGCACCGTGGCGCTCGCGCCCGGGTAGGTCGTCGTGACCGAGACCGTCGGGGGGGTGATCTCCGGCATGCTCTCTACGGGGAGGATCGGAATCGAGATCACGCCGATGATGACGATGACGATCGCGATGACCAGTGCGAAGATCGGCCGGTAGATGAAAAACCGGCTGAAGCCCCCCATGCTAACTCCCCGAGCCTGCGGTCTGCGGAGTGACCGGAAGACCCGGGCGGGCCCTCAAGAGACCGTCGACGATGTAGTTCTCTCCGAGTTCGATGCCGGAAGAAATGACGATCGTGCCGTCGTCCTGCCGGGGTCCCAGTTCGACCGGGCGGTGTTCCACAACATTGTCGGCGCCGACAACATAGAGGTACTTTCCGGACAGATCCGTTCCGATGGCCTTCTCCTCGACAACGATCGCATCCTCCAGCAGGCCACCCTCGATGATCACTCGGACGTACACGCCGGGGAGGACCAGGGCCTTGGCATTGGGGAAGACCGCCCTGATCATGATCGTGCCGGTCTCCGGATCGACGGTATTATCGATGAAGTCGATGGCGCCCTGAACCCGGAGCCCGGTCTCCTCAAGGATGAATTCGATGGGCCGGTCGCTCTCATTTCCGGGCTCGGGGCGCTTGCCGTCGGCTTCGGCCAGGAGCCTTGACAGCATTCGTTCGTCCACCTCGAAGAAGACGAAGATCGGGTCGATGTTTCGAACAGTCGCCAACAAGGTGGCTTCACCGGCGCCGACCAGATTGCCGACGTCCACCAGATTGCGGCTGATGACGCCGTTGATCGGCGCCTCGATCGTCGTATAGCCCAGTTGGATCTCAGCGGTGACCAGGGCCGCCTTTCCTTCCTCAAGCGCCGCTGCAGCCTGGTCCCGCTCGGCTTCGGCCCGGGTCACCTCCTGGGCGCTGACGGCGTTGGTCTTGACCGCCTGTTCGAGTCGGTCAAGATCGGACTCGGCCCGGCGCAGCCCGGCCTCGGCTGATTGCAGACTGGCTTGGGCACGGTCCCGCGAGGCGATGTAGGGTTCCGGCTCGATGACAAAAAGCTGTTTACCCTTCTTGACCAGGGCGCTTGGCTTGAAGGTGATCTGTTTCAGCTCGCCCTGAACTCTCGCCCTGATTTCGACGTTTTCGAATGCCTGTGTCGTGCCGATGTAGTTCAGTTTGACAGGCACATCCTGCTGAACAGGAGCGGTGACCGTCACGACCGGAGGGGGGGCCGGTGGTGGAGGCGTTGGCGCCTTGCCGCAGGCGACGACGCCCAGGGTCAGGGCCAGGACGGCGACGAGAAGAGGGGATCTGCGGATGCAGGCGGCGCGAAGCTGAAATGCTGTGCTCATGGTATTGGATTGTCCGTGATTGCGCACGATCAAGCAAGGAAATATGCCGATGCCTCTAATCACCTGAGAGGTTTCTGACCCGGTCTGGAACTCATTTTCCTCGGGGTTGTGCCCACCGTTCATGCTGCCACAGCCACCCGTGTGGACGCTTCCGGATGCAAGCCTCGTAAAACCTCTGGATCGTCGCTGTGTCGCCTTCGACGTCATCGACCATCTCCAATGGTCCGGTGAAGAGTGCCCGGTGCTTGCCGATTCCCTCGCGCCAGTAGTTGAGACCGAAAACCGGGACCCCGCTACGCTGAACCGCGACCGCCACAGCAGGAGAGGTCCACGCAGGGCGTCCGAAAAATGGGATGGGAATTCCCTTCCTGTAGCGCTGGTCAAGCAGGAAGACGACGATTCGTCCGTTCTCAAGTTCCTCGATAATTTCCGGGAAAGAGTTCTTTGGAGGGAGTAGCCCCATGCCGAACTTGCGCCTCATACGTTCGATAAAATCGGCTGCCGGCTTCCACTTCGTCGTCTTTACGACCACCGTGGCCGGCAATGCCTCCTGGCGGCAGACCATCGGACCAAGGAGGTCCCAGGAGCCGAAATGACCGGCAACCAGAATCATCCCTTGCCCCCTGGCGACGTTCTCTTGGATGACGTCGGAACCTTCGACCGTCAGCGCGATTGCCGGCCGGCGGGTCTCGCGGAACAGTTCGATGTAGCCCATCGCAAGCTCGGCCGTGGCCCGGCGTAAGTTGGGCCCGACAGGCAAGTCGGGGAATGCCTTGGAGAATCCGTCAACTGCGACGGCCTTGCGGATCGGAACCACCAGCCACCACAACCAGGCGATACTCCAGGAGAGCCCCCATGCGACTGTTAATGGCGTTCGGGAAAAGATCCCGACAATGAGCTCGAACACGAACGCTCCTTTATTCGATGCCGCGTCAGGATTGATTGGTGCTGATTGGATGGTGAGGTCCACGCGCCCTCCCACTCGGAAATGCGGATCGTGGGGTCACCCTATCATGATCAGACTGCTACCGGCCCGCAGCCGAGATTCGGTCGTGGTGGTCTGGCAAGGCGCCTCCAACGGCGAGGAGGGTGTCGTCCGGGCTTAAATGTCACCGAAATCGAAAAGAACCAAACCAAAAAGAAATTTCCTTGGCCTTTGTTCCTAAAACATCCCCAGCTCGAGTTTGGCCGCTTCGGACATCATTTCGGGATCCCACGGAGGATCCCAGGTGATTTCGACCGTCGCAGATCGAACGCCCTCCAGCTGCTTGACCTTGATCTCGACTTCGGGAGGCAGGCTTTCGGCGACGGGGCACATCGGTGAAGTCAGGGTCATCAGGATCGAGACGTCCGCTTCGTCGCTGAGGGTGACCTCATAGATCAGGCCCATGTCGTAGATATTGACCGGTATCTCCGGGTCGTAAATCGTCCGGAGCGCATCGATGACGCGTGTGTTGATTTCAGAACTCATGGAACCTCCGTCAGGCCTGCCCGAACTGACAGCTGACAGCTGACAGCTGAGAGCTTCTTTCATTCCGTCGTGACGTCTTCTTTCTTCTCTTCCATCGCGGCGTTGAGGGTGTGCCATGCCAGGGTAGCGCACTTGACCCTGACCGGGTATTCGCGAACGCCCTCGAAGACCTGGAGTTTGCCCAATGCCACACCCTGTTCCTCGGCGACGCCCGTCAGCATCTGGTGGAACTCGTCGAACAGTCCCTGGGCCTCTTCGACCGACCTGCCCTGAACTGATTCGGTCATCAGCGATGTCGATGCCGTACAGATGGCGCATCCCTGGCCCTGGAACGAGATCTCTTCGATGATGCCGTCCTCGATGCGCAGGTAGACCTTGACGATGTCGCCGCACAGCGGATTGTGGCCGTCGGCGGTGCAACTGGCGCCGTCCATGATGTAACAATTCCGAGGATTCCGATTATGGTCGAGAATGACTTCCTGGTAGAGATCTTTGAGATCGGACATCAGCCGAATACCTCCCGGACGGAGTGCAGACCCTTGATCAGGGCGCCGATTTCGTCAACCCGATTGTACAGGCCGAAGGAGGCCCTGACGGTGGCTGACAGGTGATAGTGCAGCATGATGGGTTGCGCGCAGTGGTGGCCGGCCCGAACGGCGACCCCTTCTTGATCGAGGATGGTCCCGATGTCATGGGGATGGATGCCCTCCATGACGAAGCTCAGGGCGCCGGCTCTGTTTTTTGGGTTGCCGATCAGTCGAACACCCGGGACCTCGAGAATTGCAGCGGTTGCGTGGTCGAGCAGCGCGTGTTCATGAGCCTGGATAGCGTCGATGCCGATCGTCTCGAGGTACTGCAGCGCCCTGGCCAGACCGAGGGCGCCTTCGATGTTGGGTGTGCCGGCCTCGAACCGGTGGGGCGGTTCGTTGAAGGTCGTCCGGTCGAAGGTTACCGAGAGAATCATGTCCCCACCGCCCTGGTAGGGCGCCATTTCCAGCAGGTGTTCTCGCTTGCCGAAGAGGGCGCCGATGCCGGTCGGGCCATAGGCCTTGTGAGAGGAGAACGCATAGAAGTCGCAGTCCAGGGCGACAACGTCGACCTTCATGTGAGGAATGGCCTGGGCGCCGTCGATCAGGACCGGCACGCCCTTGCTGTGGGCCAGGCGGATGATTTCCTTGACCGGGTTGACCGTGCCCAGGGCATTGGAGACGTGGACCACGCTGACGATGCGGGTCCGCTCGTTGATCATCTCTTCGAATTTTTCCAAGATCAGTTCGCCGTCGTCGGCCATCGGTACGACCCGGAGGGTTGCGTCCTTTTCTTCACACAGAAGCTGCCAGGGAACGATGTTCGAATGGTGTTCCATCTCGGTGATCAGCACTTCATCTCCGGGCTTGAGCCTCGGTCTGACGAACGAGTGGGCTACGAGGTTGATCCCTTCGGTTGTCGATCGGGTGAAGACGATTTCACGGCTGTCTCGGGCGCCCAGAAACGACTTGATCGCGGTTCGGGAACTCTCGTAGGCAACGGTTGCTCGCTGGGAAAGCGCGTGAACGCCACGGTGGACATTGGAGCAGTCGTGCTCATAAAAAGAACGAACGACATCGATGACTGCTGTGGGCTTCTGGGTGGTAGCCGCGTTGTCCAGGTAGACCAGGGGGTGTCCGTGCACGTCTTGATGCAGTGCCGGAAAATCGGCGCGGATCTTTTCGATGTCCAGCGCCGTCAAGGCTCCTTTCGAAGTGCTCATCAAATGGTCTCCGGACCCAGCCGAGCCATCAACATCTTCTCGAGCCGGGATCTGAGCGCCTCGACCGGGATGCCTTCGAGAACCTCGGATGCAAAGGCCAGCGTCAGCAGTCCCTGAGCGGTGAGCCGGTCGATGCCTCGAGCCCTGAGATAGAACAGGGCTTCCTCATCCAGTTGTCCGACGGTCGAACCGTGGGTGCACCGAACGTCGTCGGCATAGATCTCCAACTGGGGATTGTTGTGGGCGACTGCGTCGGGGGATCTCAGGAGGGAACGGCTGGACTGGCGGGCATCGGTCTTTTGCGCGTCTTCCGCGACGATGATTCGTCCTGTGAACACTGCCTTCGAGCGATCGTCGAGCACGCTGCGGAATCGCTGTGTGCTGGTGCAATTGGGAAGCTTGTGCTCGACGACAACGTGGGCCGCCCCCTGGTCTGAGCCTCCGACCAGGGTCAGGCCGTCGAGCGTGGCGTCGGCGCCTTCACCGTTGAGACCGACTCGGATATCGGTCCTGGCCAGTGAACCGCCGAGGGAGACCGAACTGAGGCTGTAGGCCGCGTGTTCCTCGACCGCGGCCGATACCGACCCGACGCATGAGCCCTCGGGTGTGAGCTCAATCAGGTGGGTGTGGCTCAACGATGCCTTGGGGCCGACGGCGATCTCCGTCACGGGACACATCAGGGTCTTGCCGTCGCCGACGAATGTCTCAACGACAGTCGCCCTCGCCCCCTCCTCGGCGACGATCAGGGTCCTCGGGTAGGTGACGACGTCGTCGCCGGTTGTGGCGTACACAATATTGAGGGGCCGGTCGAAGGTGGTTCCAGGGGCAAGGTGAATCAGTGTTCCTTCCAGGCCCTGGGTGGTGTTCAAGGCAACAAAGGGCTGATCGTCGAAAGAGGCCAACTTCCCGAGGTGTTTTTCAATCAGGTCGGGTTGTTTTTCGGCGGCCGACATGAGCGACATGATCGTGGCGCCGGCGGGGAGCATGCCGACGGCGCCGTCGCTGATCAATCGGTCGTTGACGAAGGTGAGAGTGACGGCTTCCGGCAGGGACCAGCGTTCGGTGCTGATGGCGGCCGCTGGAGCCTTGGAGAAGGCGGAGTTCGTGACGGACACCAATGACGTCAAGCGCCAGTCTTCGTCGCGGCGGGACGGGAAGCCCAATTCCTGAAATCGGTCGCGGGCCTGCGATGCCAGGCTGGCAAGAACCGGCGAGGCGTGGGCCGAGCCCTCAAGGTCCGGCCGAAAGAGAGGCGTCGTCGTCATCGTTTCGCCTCAGGTTCAGGGTCGCTCTCCAGCCAGTCATACCCCCGGGCTTCCAGTTCCAGTGCCAATTCCCGCCCCCCGCTCTCCAGAATGCGGCCGTCCTTCAAGACGTGAACGAAATCGGGAACGATGTGTTCCAAAAGACGCTGATAGTGGGTGATGACGACGAAAGACCGGTCCGGCGACCTCAGAGAGTTGACGCCTTCGGAAACGATTCGAAGGGCGTCGATGTCCAGGCCGGAATCGGTCTCGTCGAGGATGGCCAGGCGTGGTTCCAGCACCGCCATGTGGAAGATTTCGTTGCGTTTCTTCTCGCCGCCGGAGAATCCTTCGTTGACCGCCCTTTTGAGCAGGCTCGGGTCCAGTTTGACGACATCGGCCTTCTCGCGCACCAATTGCAGGAAATCCATGGCGTCCAGTGGGGATTGCCCTCGGTGTTCACGGATCGCATTCAGTGCCGCCCGCAGGAAATACGTATTGCCGACTCCGGGAATTTCAACGGGGTACTGTAAGGCCAGGAACAGGCCTTCGCGGGCCCTGGTTTCGGCGTCGAGGTCCAGCAGGTTTTCTCCCTGAAACTGGACCTCGCCCGAGGTGACTTCATATTC
>JBDLIO010000070.1:0-8102 GCA_039714865.1 Acidobacteriota bacterium
CCTCGACCCGATTTGAAAAGTTCAACGGCCTTCTCACAGAGACTGTTGCCTCCTGCATAGTTGCAGTCGATTCCCAACAAACAGAGGCTGATCACGATTTTCGGTTCCATAGGCGCAAACCTAGCATTTTCCGCCCGGAATATCTGCTGTGAACCTCGACCGGGACAGCGTCAGAAAACAGCGACGGTCGGCAGCGTCCGGGGCCGGGGCCGGGACGGCGACCGGAACCGGAACCGTAAACCGCAACCGTATCCGTCAACCGTTGCGGCGACCGCGTTCGTGCAATGATCTGGCGGTTGCTCAACCCGAAAGGGTGATCACGACCCATCGTGTCAGAGGGACCACCGCCCACCCCCGCAGCCTACGCTGTTGACTGTCGCGGCCATCTGACCCGGTCCCTGTTCTCTGACGCGGTCGCTGTCTCCTGTCGCAGCCCCTATACCCCGCGCACCGCCCAATGTACCCTGTAGCCTGAGACTCACTGCCGTCAGCAACTGACAGCTGATAGCTGAAAGCTGAGAGCTTCTATGACCAACCACCGCCCCAACCGCTGGGCCCGCATCCTCGTTCAACTGGCCGAACTGTGCGGCAAGACCTCGGACCCGATCGCTCACCGCGCAACTGCGGCGGCCCTGCTGCACCACAAGGTGCCAGGCGTGTCGTGGACGGGCTTCTACATGCTCCGCGATGGCGACCTGGTGGTCGACGCCTACCAGGGTCCGGTCGCCTGCCTGGTCCTCGAGCGCCACCTCGGAGTCTGCTGGGCAGCGATTGATTCCAAGGAAAGCCAATTGGTCGCAGACGTGACCTGCTTCCCAGGCCACATCGCCTGTGATTCCCGCTCCCGCTCCGAGATCGTCGTGCCGATCTTCGGGACGGACGGGGAACCGATCGGCGTGCTCGACATTGACTCCCACCGCCCTGACCATTTCGACGACATCGACAAGGAGGGCTACGAGTCCATCGTGCACTGGATGGAGAAACGGTGGAACCGTTGACCGACAGACTCCCTCGCATCAATCCGGCGGTCACCCACATGGACGAGTCGATCATCCGAGACATGACCCGGGTGGCCGAGGAGGCCGGGGCGGTCAACCTTGCCCAGGGTTTCCCCGAGTACCCGATCGCCGAAGATCTCCGGCGTGCCGCCATCACCGCCATCGAAAGAGGCGTCAACCAGTACACCAGGACCTGGGGTGACACGCGTCTGCGATCGAAACTGTCAACGCACCTGCTCGAGAGTTTCGGCCTCAGCTACGACCCCGAGGACGAACTGGTGATCACCTGCGGGGCTTCCGAGGCGATCATGGCGACGCTGCTCGCCCTCCTGCCACGCGGCGCAGGCGTGGTCATCCCCGAGCCGATCTACGAAAACTACCTGCCGGCCGCCAGACTGGCGGGGGCCGTACCTCACATCCTGACCATTGATCCCTTCACCGGCGCCTGGGACCCTGCCGCCCTCGACCGCGCCTGTTCCCGGGCCCAGGTCCTGGTGCTCAACACTCCGGCCAATCCCCAGGGCAAGGTCTGGACCCGAGACGAAATCGAGGTCCTGGCCGAGATTCTCGAACGGCACGACGTCGTGCTGGTCACCGACGAGACCTACGCCTGGATCACGGCGCCGGGCCACCCGCACGTGGCGCCCGCAACCATCGGCGATCTGCGGTCACGGACGGTCACGATCGCGTCCTTTTCCAAGACCTACGCCGTCACCGGCTGGCGGGTCGGTTTCGCCGCGGCGCCGGCGCCCCTGATGGCGGCGATCCGCAAGGTCCATGATTTTCTGACGGTCTGTGCCCCGGCGCCGTCTCAGCGGGCCCTGGTAACGGCCCTCGAACTGCCACCCTCCTACTACTCGGACATGGCGGCGGTCTACCGCTCACGATGTGAAAGGCTCAGCCAAGGGCTCCGGCGCAACGGTTGGCGGACCAACAACCCGCAAGGCACCTACTTCCTTCTTGTCGACATCTCCGAACTCGACATCGAAGACGACCGGCGCTGGGCCGTCGACCTCGCCCACTCCCGGGGCATCGCCGGTGTTCCCGGCTCGGCCTTTCTCTGGGACGGACTGCCCCACGAGGATCGGCCTTCCGACCGCCGCGGCCGGTTCTTGAGGCTGTCGTTCGGGAAGCGGGAGGAGTTGCTGGTTGAGGCGATCCGAAAACTGGGGAGCCCATAGCACCTCTGAGATTGTCGCGTTTGTGCATGGCATTGTCGCGCTTGTGCCTGGACCCAACGGCCGACGGAACCCATATTGAACGGAAGGGGGACACCGTCATGCGAAATACCTCAGTCATCGTTGGCATCATCTTCATCGTTCTGAGCAGTGCGATCTCGGCAGGGGCACAATGCGGGGACCGGACCGGTGAATGGGCCTACGGCCCCACGGATGGAGCGGCCGGCAACGGCACAACGGCAGTCTTCGGGAGCGGCAGAGTCGCCCAGGTAGCCGACACCAGCGACCCGGCGAATCCGATTGTTGTTGCCGACATCGTGCTGGAGGGTCAGGTTCGGGGCGTCGCCGTCGATGGAGATCACGCCTTCGTCGCCGCATCCCAGGGCGGACTAGTCGTCATCGACATTTCGAACCCCCAAAACGCGTACGAAGCCGGTGCGTGGCCGACCGACAACATGGTCATCAACGTCACACTGGACGGCCAGAGAGCCTACGTCGCCAACCTCACGGACGGCCTGGTCATCCTGGACGTCAGTGACCCAACTTCCCCTGTCGAACTGGGCACCATTGATCCCGGCGGCTATGTATGGGCCGTTGCAATCCAGGGAGAGACAGCTTTCGTTGCCAATTCTCATGATGGACTTCAGGTGATCGACATCTCGGATGAGACCAACCCTCAACTCCTCACGACTTTTGCCGAAGCCGGAGAATGTTATGGCATCGACCTCTCCGACGATGGAAACCACGCCTTCGTCGCCGACTATTTCGAGGGTCTGCGGGTTGTGGACATTTCCGATCCGAGCTCACCGGCTCTGGTCGCCTTTGTGGACGTCTACAGCTATGCCACGGACATCAAGGTTGAAGGAAATTACGCCTATCTGGGCAATCGCGGCTACGGCCTGAGAATCTACGACATTTCCGACCCGACGAATCCGACGGAGGTCAGGCAGGTCGACCACGACGGTTCGACTCAACGTGTCAGCCTCCACGAGGACCACGCCTACCTGGCCAATTATGACGCCGGTCTCCGGGTCATCGATATCGCAGTGCCGTCGGACGCTCAAGAGCTTGGCTTTATCGGCGGCCGACCGGAACTCAACGGCCCGGACATCGAGGGATCTCTCGCAGTGATTGCCGGCGGCTCCAAGATCGTCGTCCTGGACGTCTCCGAACCCTCCGACCCGGTAGAGGTCGTGACAGCGGATTTTGACGGATATGCACGCAAGACGGCGATCGACGGTGACGTGGTCTACGTCGCGGACGGGTCCGGTGGTATCGAGGTTCTCGACCTGTCCGATCCGGAAAATCCCCTGCCCCTGGCATCTGTAGATTTCCCGAACGCCTACGACGTGGTTCTTCACGACGATTTCCTGTTCGTCGGTTGCGATTCCGACGGGCTCAGGGTCCTCGACGTCTCCGATCCGGCGGCACCGGTTGTGATCGGAACGCTGGAGGGCATCAGGATCCGTCCAAACGCCCTCTCCCACTCCAACGGCACCCTCTTCATTCGGGAATACGACGTCGGGGTGCACCTCGTCGACGTCAGCGATCCGTCCTCGCCGATCGAAATCGGCCTCATCGCCGGACTGGAACCCTTGAGTCGTCCGGCAATCCAGGGGAACATGCTCTACGTCTCGAACTCCGGATACGGCGTACATATATTCGACATCACCGACTTGAATTCGCCGACCGAGATCGGCCAGATATATGAGGCACGATTCGCCTACGGCCTCGCCGCCGTCGGCCAGTTGCTGTTCATTGCGGACCTCTACGACGGGTCTTTCGTCTTCGACGTAGCGAACCCGGCCGAGCCGTTGGTATTGGCGGCAACTCCACTGGCAACGGACAACGAAGGTGAAATCAGCTTCGACGGACCTCTTGTGATGGTCGGCGAGGACCGGGGGGGCGCGGAATTCTTCGACCTCGCCTCGTGCTTTTCCGAGGCTCCGGCAGCCGTTTTCACCTGGAGTCCGAACAGCCCCGAGGCCGGACGCCAGGTGCAACTGACCGACACCTCCATCGGGTCGATCGACTCCCGCCAGTGGTCCTTCGACGACGGGGCCACCAGCTCCGAGCGGAATCCGGTTCATGTGTGGACCCAGGCCGGCGCCTACGACGTCACACTGACGGTCAACGGACCGATGGGAAGCAGTTCACTCACCAATACCGTCACGGTCCAGCCACGAACCGGGGACGTTCCGCCGATCACCGAGCCGGGAGAGTTTGCCTACGTCATCGCAGCGGCTGCCCACGCCCCCGGTCTGGAAGGCACCCAGTGGGTCACCGATGTGGTGCTCCACAATCCGGGTCCGGGAACTGCAGAGGCCTTCCTCTGGTTCATGAAGAGCGGGCAGGACAATCTGGGAGCTCTGGGAGTCGGCGTCTCGGTCGCTCCCGGCGCCTCCCAGCAGATCGAGGACCTCGTGCTGTCGATGTTTGCAGAGAACGAGGCGGCAGGCGCCATTCTGATCGGCTCCGACTCCCGGCTCTTGGTGACCTCGAGAACCTATAACGACGCGTCGTCCGGGACATACGGCCAATTCATCCCCGGCAGGGACGTCAGAAACGGCATCGCGCAAGACCAGTCCGTCCATCTGATCCAGTTGACCCGCACCGACACCTTCCGCACCAATCTCGGCATTGCCAATCCGACGGCCGACTCGGTCCGGGTCACCGTTTCCCTGCGAAATACCGAGGGAAATGAAATCAACACGCGGACCTTGAACGTGCCTCCCTTCGGATTTATGCAACGGACCGACATCCTGGGTGTCGATGCTGAAGATGCCTTTGCCATCGTCAGTTCTTCAACTCCCGGCGCCGCCTATTTCCCCTACGCATCGGTGGTCGACAACAGAACCGGGGACCCGATGATGGTCGAACCGATTGAGCCAAACGACCATTTCCTCGTTGCCGCGGCAGCGCATGTCGGGGGGCTCGAAGATACCGACTGGCGCACGGACCTTGAGATCTACAATCTCAACCCCACCCCCGCGAACATGCAATTGAAGCTACTGAAGAGCGGAGAGGACAACAGCTCCCCGCCTTCAGTGCCGATGACCCTCAAACCGGGCGCCTGCGTACGAATGGCGGACGCTCTGAATAAAGTGTTTTCGCACGAAGGAACCGCAGCCCTCGAGGTCGACTCCCTGTCGGGAAATATCGTCGTATCAAGCCGCACCTTCAACACCACCGATGCCGGCACCTTCGGGCAGTTCCTTCCCGGTGTCGGCCCTGGCGGTTCCGTCACCTTCGGGCAGGAGGCACGCATCATCCAACTGACACAGGACACCTCCGACGACACAGGGTTCAGAACCAATATCGGTTTCGTCAACCGGGCGCCGAACACCACGAGGGTCGAAACCGATCTCTACACCTCGGACGGCGTTCATCTCGGCACCGTCACGACCCGCCTCGATCCCTTCGAACACCGGCAGATCAACCGGATCTTCCGGCAATCAACCTCGGCTCCGGTCGCCAACGGCTATGCAATCGTGACGACATCGAGTGCAGACGGGTCGTTCGTAGCCTACGCATCGGTTGTGGACAACGCCTCCGGAGACCCGATTTTCATTCCTGCCTCGTTGGTTCCCTCCGGAACCGTCAACTTCGAGTTGCTGACGACCGGCGCCGGCGGCGGCGGCGGCGCCTATGGACCTGATGGTGATCTCAACCTTGCCTGCACCTCGTGGTTCGGACAAACCGCGTTCGTCGCCGACTGGAATGATGTAGTTGCAATGTGGGCGGCCGCCGGAGAGGCCTTTGCAGACGAGGGTTGGATTCTCTCGGACCATGCCTACTTACTCGAAAAGGATGGAGAGGGTTTCAGACCGGATACCGACGAACACTACCTCATCGCCCGGCACGATGGTGAATTGCCGCCCGGATTCGAAAGCCTCGCTCAGGTGGGAGACCATTTCATCGATCTGGGTTCTGAGGAAGACGTGACCCTCCAGGTCCTCTGCCGGAGGCCAGTTGAATAGGTGCTGGGACACCAGGAAGCCGGGAAGCTGGGACGGTCGATTTGCCTTCTAGCGTTCTGGCCTTCCAGCCTCCGGAAAGACCCGATTCCGACCGGCACTCTTCGCCCGATAGAGTTGGGTGTCAGCTTCACGAATCAGCGCGTCGGCATCATCATCCGGGCCCAGGGCGGCGATGCCGACGCTGACCGTCACCCTGATGTCCTGTTGGTCAAAGGAAAAAGAGGAGTCTTCCACCTGCCTGCGAATCATCTCACCAAAGATCAGCGCGCCCTGCAAGTCGGTCTCGGGAAGAACCACCGCAAATTCCTCCCCGCCGTACCTGGCCAGCAGCTCGTCCCGGCGTACGCGTTCCTCGATCACGTGGGCGACCCTCTTCAGGGTGGTATCCCCAGCCAGGTGACCGTACGTATCGTTGACCTTCTTGAAGTGGTCGAGATCCAGCAGGGCTACCGATAGAGGCCGGGAATGCCTTCTGGCCCGAGCCAATTCCCGTTCGAGAAATTCCGAAAAGAAGCGCTTGTTGTGCACACCGGTCAGCCCGTCCAGAATAGTCAGGCGATAGATCTCCTCGTGATAGAGAGCCTCGATATTGCCGCCGACGATGAACTTGAAGACCAGGCCGCCGGTCGTGATCAAATCTCCGTTCGACAGCGACTGAATATGTTCGATTTCAACGTCGTTGACATGAGTCCCGTTGGTGCTCCCGAGGTCCTCAACCCGGCACCTCCCCTGGTCCAGGAATATCCGAGCGTGTTTTCTGGAGACATTGGGCACGTTGACTGCGATCGTATTGGTCTCACACCGTCCGATCGTCACCTCATCCTTGATGGCATACCGTTTCCCGAGGTCATCCCCATAGATCTGCACGACGCATGCGTTCTGCTCCTCCCGGGAACCTCGGGTCCCTGACGGAATCGTAATGATCGTCTTCTCAGTGGTCATCCATCCCCCACGCACGTCAATCCAACGCAGAAGACCAGTGTACTGGGTCTGAGATTCCCCGCTTCACACCTTCCGGAGGTCCCGCTCCAACAAGCCACCTGATACTCTCCTCACATGCCACATTCCCAATTTCCGCGCCGTCCGTTTTCACCTCCTCGTCTTGGAGAGGACGAAATGCTGAACCGAGGCAGGACCTTGGTCGACGAACTGATCCAGCGCCGGTCGATTCGGGATTTCGCACCGGACCCTGTGCCTCGAACTCTGATCGAGCAGGCCTTCGAAGCCGCCAACAGTGCTCCCTCAGGGGCCAACCGGCAACCCTGGTCCTTCGTGGCCGTCTCCGACCCCGCCGTCAAGCGTGAGATCAGGGTCGCCGCCGAGGCCGAGGAGCGGGCATTCTGGGAGGGAGGCACTACGCCCCGGGAGTGGCTGGACGCCCTGGCGCCTTTCGGCCTTGATTGGCGCAAGCCCTTCCTCGAAATTGCACCGTGGCTGGTGGTCGTCTTCAAACAGGTTCACGGCGTCAACGAGGACGGATCCAGGCAAACCAACTACTACGTCAACGAAAGCGTCGGCATCGCCTGCGGTCTTTTGATCGCCACCCTCCAGACGATGGGACTCTCGACCCTGACCCACACGCCGCAGCCGATGCGCTTTCTCAATGCCATTCTCGAGCGTCCGTCCAACGAACGGCCCTTCATCCTCTTCCCTGTCGGATTTCCGGCCGAAGACTGCACGGTTCCCGATCTTTCAAAGAAGGATCTGGCCCAGGTCACGACCTGGTTTAACAAACCCGAGACCCCCATTTGATGGAATATTGAAAACGATTCTCATGTTTCTGCAGAGGAACGGAGGATCAACGATGTCAACGCCAAGCCCTATTTCCGTCGCTTCAACAACGCCGTTGGGACCGCCGATTGTGATGACCGATCGAGCCCTACGGGAGGTTGCGAAGATTTTTCAGGACGAACACCCCGGTGACGAGGTCGGCTTGCGGATCTCAG
>JBDLIO010000071.1:0-8101 GCA_039714865.1 Acidobacteriota bacterium
CCCATCGTTCCACGAGGTCGGCGCCGACCAGGTAACGACGACGCCCGTATCGTCACAACTGTCGAGATCGGCGGCTACGTCGATTCCTGAGTAGGTGAGGCTGTAATCCTCATCAACACCCGACGTGACACCTGACCAGGCGCCGTCACCGCAGGCATTGACCGCACGCACCGCATAGGTATGGGAGATCGAATTACCCGGTGCATAGGTGTAGGGGCTGGTGACTCCGATCACCGTCGTCGTGCCGTCGACCAGCAGGTCATAACTCGTCGCTCCGCTGACCGCACCCCAGGAAACCTGGACTCCGCTCAAGGCACAGCTCGAAACATCAGCAACTCCAGGCGCGCCCGGCGTACCCGGAGAGCCTTCGTCATCGGTTGCCGCCGTCACGCCGGACCAGGCGCCCGGTCCGCAGGTCAAATGAGTCGCCCGCACCTCGTAGGTGTGGGAGGCCGAATCACCGGGGTTGTAGCCGTAGGGGCTGGTAACGCCGGTGATCGTCGTCACTGTGTCGATTCGCAGGTCATACCCGTCCGCGCCGCTGACGGCGCCCCATGTAATGGTCACGCCGTCCTGGACGCAAATATCATCGTCACTGACGCCCGGGGCGCCCGGAGTTCCCGGCGTGTTGTCGGCGTCGGTGAAAGCCGAAGCCCCGGAATCTGTGAAACACGAGGCGTCGATCGCCCGCACGACGTAGCTGTGGGAGGCTGCGTCACCGGGGTTGTAGGAGTAGGGCGAATAGATGCCGGTGACCGTCTGTGTCCCATCGACCCACAGGTCGAAGCTCGAGGCGCCGGCGCCTCCGGAGAACGGAATCGAAATCCCGCTCTGGGCGCAGGCGTCATTGTCGGTGATCGTGCCGATGGTCACGGCGCCGGGATCGGTGCAGGATCCGCCGCCGGTCGTGCAGGACGTCGGGGTTGCAACATGGGTAATCGAAATGTCGTCGATGTACCAGCCTTCTCCCGAATTGCCCGATGAATCGGCCGAGAACCAGAAGGCGATGAAGATTGACTGCCCGTTGTAAGCAGAGAGATCAACGGTGTATTCCGCGAAGGTCAGGTTGGTTCCGGTGTAGCAGGCATCCCTCGCATAGCCGCAACCGTCAGCCGCAGTGTTCCGGAAAGCCCCCGGATAGCCCGGCGTCGGTACCAGGTCCGCGACCCACGCCCCGGTATCATCATGAACAGAAACGACCCCGCCATCATATTGGTTATCGGTGTCGTAGGCCGTCCAATAGGTCAGGACCGACGACTGCCCGGCGGTCAGCTTGCGCAGCCCCGTGTGCATGTAGTCACATTGTCCATTGAGGAGATCGGAGTTGTAACTGGCACTCCCGCCATGACTGCGAACGGTCGAAATATGCCATGCCCCACCGAGATAGACCTGATCCACGCTCTCGGCATCCGCAGTATAGGTACCGTCGGCATCGGGCCCGTACGGCGTTCCCGATTGTTCCTCCACATTGTTCTCTTCGACGCTGTTCCCGCTGTCGACGGCGCGTACGATGTAGTAGTACGGCGTCCCGCTGACGAGACCATCGGTATCCGAATAACTGATCCCCGTCACGCCGGTCACCAACGGCGCACCGGGAGTGAATCCCGACGTGGTATCACGGTAGATGTTGTAGGTGATCGCCCCACCGCACGGCGCCGTCGCCGCAGTCCAGGCGAGATCCAAGGTACACGTCGCATCCTGGGGCGTCGTCACGCTCTGCAGCCCGTCGAAATTCGGCGGCAAGGTACAAGACCCGGTCGTCGACGCGGAATCCTCGTTGGACAGCCCACTCTCGCAGTCGTCAACCGCGTCGTAGGTGGTGACAACGTAGTAGTAGGTCACCCCTCCACTGACCGTCGTATCGATATAGGACGTGGTCGGATCCGAAACCGTCCCAACCTGGGTGTAGGGACCACCGGAGATCATGGAACGTTTAATGTAATACTCGTCCGCTCCGGCGGCGCTACTCCAGGTGATTCGAATCTCGTTGTCAGCCCACGCCGTCGCCACGACACCAGTTGGAGGTTCGGCATCACAGGTCGACCCGGTGCAACCGGGGACCTTGAAGGCGCCGACATAGGTATACCAATTCCACGAATCCGTATTCGGGATGTACTCCGACGTGAACCAAAAGGTACAATCGTCAACAGGGTCGACATCCATCGACGCATAATCACCCCATCGATTAACACCGGTCTCAGAACCGCCCCCGGCCCTCATCGAAGCCTCGGCGTCGAAAACAGCACTTCCGGCGGCCCGAGTCGCATACCTGAGAGACGGGTAGATCGGCGCAACCGCATCGACGACGCTAAACCCCATCGCCATGTTGCCGCTGCCATCCAACGCGACACTGGGCATCCACCGGTGGGTATCGTCGCTGTCCGGAGAAAACGTACCCTGGTAGACCATCGACCAGGGAGCTGAAGCGGTCGGCGTCATCCTTTGCAGTTCAAACCACCGGGGCGATGCATGGTCACCTGAACTCAAAGTATCCACAACCCACGCGCTGACAAGGGCTTCGTAATTGCCAAAATTTCGGTACTGTAACCGCTGCATCGGCCACCATGAGGCACTGTCAAGTTTCTGGGTTGTTCCTGATTGGGGAAGACAGTCCGACTGGAAAAAGCCGCAGACGGTCCAGTTGAAATCAGCCAAACCCTGCGCCGGCGTAATCTGCTGGACGAGACTGAAAGTCGTATTTGCAGGCACACTCCAGTCAACGTCGAATTCCCAAATGTCCAGGGTATCGACCGACGACGACGGAATGAAGTAGCTCTCACCACCGTCACGGAAGGTGTAAAAGATTCCCGGCTGTCCGGCAGGCGGCATATTGTCGCCGTCCAGATCCGCAGGCATCAACAGGTTCGGATGATCCTGAAAATACTGTGCCGACCGGGCCGCGTTCCCCAAAAGCATATTTTCGCGATCGACCGCATAAACGTCGTAATCACCCTGGTAGCCTGTGTTCGTTCCCATGAAATAGGCGTTATTGTCCGCATCGGGCCACACACCCAACTTGTAATAGTCTGGAAATTTCTGGGTATTCACCTGATACAGCTCGAAGGTCCCGGTCGGATCATCGGTCGTCGATACTGCAAAACAGACAACGTTGCCCGAGGTGAACTGGGTCAAAACCCAGCGGCCGGCCGGTTCGTCATACATGAAGATTGCGTCACCGTTGTTATCCGACTCGCACAAACCACCGAACCCATTCCAAAGAGTATTGGTGGCCAAGATTCCAGTCTGTGCCGATCCTGTCTTGTCGAACACTTGGAACGAGACGTTGATCACCTGAACGTAGTGCAACGGACCGACAGCCCCCTCTGTATCCGGCGGCGCATACGGAGAGCTGTTCGACGAAATCCCTTCAAACCCAACAAGCAGGCTCGGAGTAGCCCGGCCACTACCGCGTCGTGACTCCTTTACCAACGGATCATCGATTTTTTTGGTCCTGGTCCCATAACGGTATCCATCATCGTCATAGATATCCTCGTGCCGAGGTGGGTTGATCTCGATCCCCTCAGATCTCGTTGCACCAGAACGCCCAGCATCTGTCGACACCATGTCCCGAACGGGGCCACTGGTCCCAAGATGAATCGTATCGATCAAAAACGGACTTGTTTTGAAGGTCGGCGAATCGTCAACGGTCCCTCCGGACTTCCCGTCGGACGGACGAAGGTTGACCGCCTGAACCGACGTAGTTTCACTCTTCGCCTTGTATCCCTTGGTATGCAATTCGTCTTTCGAAATCGGTCCCGACAACATGGCACGAGTCTCGGGGGAATGACCGGCCGGCAGAATGCCGACTCTCGGCGCCTGAATCACCCCATCGACCTCGACCTCCAGCTCCAGATCAGGATGGGACGCGAACACGCTCTGAAGTGACGCATGGGCAGTCTTGGCCTGAGCCTCTCCGGTTCCCAGGAAAACATTAAACCGACCACTCCTGAAATCAATCTTGGGGAATCGCTCCACCCAGATCGGCTCGACGCCACCGGATTCGAAATAGCTAAGCAGCAGATCGTGAGCGCCGATGACCGGTCGGCCTTGATCATCAAACACCGTTTCGGAGAATGGCGTCCTCCGATCCAGCTGGTGTTCACCCTCAAAGCTCGGCGCCGTCATTCTCCCGGCGTGCCCAGGGGAATCTGATACAAGCTTGTCGTTGACCGGTATCACTTTCCGGCAGATGGGACTCTCGGCCCCTTCTTCAGCTGTCACGATGCCCGAAAGAGACATGACACAACAAACAACAACGACCAAAACAAGGCGCTTCATACAATCCCCCTCACACGACCACGCGGGTCGGACCCGCGCACCTCCCCCGCCAATGCGAAGGCTTGAGCCCACGACCGGACGGAAGAAAAAACCATACATTTCTCAGTGTTCCAAAAGACGCCCGGCCTGCCACCGGGACGAGTTGAAAACAGCTTAGGTTCACGAGATCATGATTGTCAAGAACAAAATGGCGGCCGTTTTTGTGGGAGGGGAGGCATTAAGTTACTGCAAAGAATAATTTTGGTCGGTCTTTTCGGAGGTTTCGAAAAATCAGCCTGTTTCTCCCCGACGGCCAATCTCCTGCATCAAACCTATCCCCTTTAATCAGGCTGGCTGTACCGAGTGCCGGTTCGGCGCCGAAAGGCGCGCGCCCTGAAGGACGCGCCTACATCTAACTCTCTGAGTTTGCGTAGAATAGAAAATTGTAGGCGGATCCTTCAGGGCCCGCTATCGGCTGAACGCAGGCGTTCTACCCCGCGAACCTGAGCGAAGTGGAGAGGTATGTCCTGCATTATTACGGTCCATGAGGGCAGCCTCCCCGTTACCACGGAGTACAATGAAGGCATGCACCTTCGGACGTTGATCCTCGTTATCGCGCTTCTTCCAACCCTTGGATCATGGGCCGGCGTGGCCCCTCTGGGCTCGACCCCCGCCCTCCCCATCGATCGGATCGAGATCCATCCCGCAACGGGCACGGCGCGGCTCGTGGTATTCGCTCCGGTGAAAAACACCTCGAATGCTGAGAATGCTCTCACATTCCTCTCGCGGCGCGGATCGGTCTTCGGCATCGCTGACGCGGGGCACGAACTCCAGGTGATCGGCACCACCGTCGATCGTCTGGGCCACCGTCACACAACGCTGACCCAGATCTACCGCGGCGTTCCGGTGCTCGGAGGACTGTTGAGGCTTCACGAAACACCCGACGGCCGGGTGCACGCCGTCAACGGGTTGTTCGTTCCCGGGATCGAACTCGCCCCCACGCCCGTTGTGCCCTCCTTCAAGGCCCGGGACTCCGCCTTCGGCATCGTCGCCGATGAGATCTCGGTGTTCGACCTCCCGTGGCTGGAGGCAGGGGAACCGACCCTGATGGTCCTTCGAACGAACCTGGCCCGCGGCATGGCGGGCAGAGACCACCTGGTATGGGAAGTCGAGGTCGGCGACGGGCGGGCATATCGGGAGATCCTCTACCTCGATGCCCACCACGGCAAGATCGTCGACCGGATCTCCGGTATCCATTCGATCTATCGGCACATCCACCAGCGGGTCTTCAACAACACCCTGTGGCGCGAGGGTGACGACTTCCCCTTCACCGGCTCGGACGAAGACACCAACGAAGAGGTCAACGAACTGATTCTCGGCAGTCTGGACATTTACACCCTGTTCGCCAATCTCTCAGGTGGAGATTTCCTCTCGTGGGACGGAAACCATGCGGCGATGCACTCGATTCAGGATTTCCTGTATGACGACTGTCCCAACGCCTTCTGGAACGGCAGCACGACCAACTACTGCGAAGGCATGGTGACCGATGACATCGTCTCCCACGAGTGGACCCACGCCTACACAACATCGACCCACGCCCTGATCTACAGATTCCAACCCGGGGCCGTCAACGAGGCCTACAGCGACATCTTCGGCGAGATCGCCGACCGCCTCAACGGGCGCGGGTCGGATGTGCCGGACGTCCGGCGGAACGACGGCGCATGCCCCACGGCCAACGGCTCCCTCCGCTGGCAGATCGGGGAAGACTCGGTCTTCGGCACCTTCCGCGACATGTGGAACCCGGCCTGCTTCGGAGACCCGGCCCGGGTCTCGGACCATCGCTATGCATGTGGCGAGAACGACAGCGGCGGCGTGCACACCAATTCCGGCGTACCCAACCACGCCTTTGCATTGGCGACCGACGGTGGCGGGTTCAACGGCTTCGAATTGACGGGGATCGGCCTGACCCGGAGCGCCCACATCTGGTGGCGGGCGATGAGCCATTACCAGGTGCCGACGACGGATTTCTCCGATCACGCGGACTTGATCCAACTGGCCTGCGAGGATCTGATCGGCGCCGATCTCACCGATCTCGAGACCGGCAACATCAGTCCGGACCGCATCTCTGCGGCCCACTGCGCCGATGTGGCCACGGCGATGCTTGCGGTCGAGATGCGTCTGCCGCCGGATCAGTGCGCGTTCGAACCCCTCCTGGCCTCCTCTCCCCCGTCATTCCCCGGGTCCCGGGTGATCTTCTCGGAGGACTTCAGTACCGATCCGATCTCCGGCGACCCGGCCTGGAACGTTTCAAACGTTGGCGTGTACCCCGAGTATGATCCCCGCGACTGGGTTTGGGCAGATGATCCTCCGGAAGGCGGTGACGGCGACGGCGCCGCCTACGCCATCGACTCGGTTTTCATCGGCGACTGCGTTCCGGGCAGCGACGACCAAAGTGGCGTGATGTATCTGGACAGCCCACCGGTAACGATTCCCCCAGACAGCCGAGAGGTTTTCCTGGTGGTGGACCATTATGTCGCCACCGAAGGAATGTGGGACGGCGGCCTGGTCGAGGTCTCGGTCGAAGGCGGACCATTCCTCGACTTTCCCATTGACTCCTTCCGCTTCAACCCTTATCGATCGACCCTGGAGAGCAACAGCGACGGCAACGACAACCCCCTCGCAGGACGCTGGGCATTTCACGGGGCGGACGGCGGCTCCGTCCGGGGTTCATGGGGCCAGACCCAGATCTCGCTCCAAGGAATGGCTGCCCCGGGTGAAGCCGTCGTCATCCGCTTCGCCTTCGGCGTCGACGGCTGCAACGGCCTCGACGGCTGGTACCTCGACCGTGTGCAGCTGATCGAAGTCGGACCGCCGCCGCGGCGGGGCGCGGGTCGATCTGGAAAATAAGGAAAGACGGGGAAAAGGGGTCTCAGGGGTCAAAAAGGTCGAAGAGGTCATCGCCCGGACGGTCAGAGTGCGGTATCGGTTTGACGAGCAATTGGAGTTGGGATGCTGAAGAATAACCACTCGCGCGTTTTGACCCTTTTGACCCCTTCGACCTTTTCAACCTGTTTGACCTGCCTCCCAACGTCTCCGCTACACTGCCACCCGTGATCGACACGTCTCCACCCCCACCTCCCAACCGCTGGTTGGTCCTGGTCTCCGCGGTCGTCAGCTTCTTTGCCGTTGCCGTGACCTTCTTCGCCGTGCCGCCGCTGATCCCATCCCTGGTGGAACACTTCGGGCTGAGCAACTTCCAGATCGGGCTGCTGGTCGGTTCGATCGCCATTCCGGCGGTCTTTCTCTCCACTCCGCTGGGCGCCGCCATCGACCGTTGGCCCCCACGGGCAACCGGCAATTTTGGACTGGGGATCATGCTGATCGGCGCGTCGTTGTTTGCCGCCGCGCCGAACTACATTGCCCTGTTGACCGGTCGATTCCTCTTCGGCATCGGGGGCCTGGTGATCAATTTGCTCCTGGCTCGGCTGCTGACCGAGGCCTTTTCGGGAAAGCAGCTGGCCCTGGCGATGGGCATCTTCATGGCGGTCTACCCGGCGGGCATGATCTCAATCTTCTCGTCGCATTCCCTGATGCTCGGGGCCTTCGGCTGGCGCGGGGAACTCGGCGTCCTGGCGGCCCTGGTGGTCGTGGCCCTCCCCCTTCACAACTTCGCCGTCCCCAAAGTCAACAGCAACGAGACCGCCGATCCCTCCGAGGATGAAGGCCACCACGCCCTCGGCTTGCCGCTGGTCATGCTCTCCCTCTCCTGGATGCTCTTCTTCGCCGCCTTTGCCTCGGTCCCGACCTTTGCACCCCAGTGGATCGGCGGCGGGCAGGCGGCCCT